>JBEKRW010000192.1:0-9021 GCA_049517595.1 Candidatus Cybelea sp.
GTCCGTGGCCTCCTGATACGTTCTCGGTCCAGTTTGGCAAGCT
Source organism: Candidatus Cybelea sp. (assembly GCA_049517595.1). Taxonomy (GTDB): domain Bacteria; phylum Vulcanimicrobiota; class Vulcanimicrobiia; order Vulcanimicrobiales; family Vulcanimicrobiaceae; genus Cybelea. Next base: position 44 of record JBEKRW010000192.1, read on the forward strand.
CGCTGCCCTCGTAGGGCTTAAGGGTTTTCGATTCCATGATATGCGCCACGCGTTCGCTTCGTTAACATTGGCGGATGGCGTGTCGGTCAAGGAGGTGCAAACCCTCATGGGTCACAGCTCTCCGACGGTGACGCTTTCGGTCTATGCCCGGTCTATGGAAGGTCTGGGTCGGGCAGCGGTTAACGACCTGTCGCGGTCGCTGCTGACTGGTTAGGGTCCGTTACCAAATGTTACCAAATCGGGGGTTTTAGCGAGGTTCCGTTACCAACCCCATTAGCGAAAAAGCCTTACAGCTAAAGTGCTTTTCGGGACGTGGAGAGGTGGCAGAGTGGTTGAATGCGGCGGTCTTGAAAACCGCTGAACCTTTGCGGGTTCCGTGGGTTCGAATCCCACCCTCTCCTGAGCTCGATTTCGAGCGCGAGATCCCAGCGCAATTGGCGCGCTACGTGCGACGCGTCGCTCGCAAGATGAAGTGGTAGGGGAAGAGCGCGTCGCTGATGAGCTCGATGCATTGCAGTCCGCTGCGAGCGATGCGGTCTCGTGCTTCAGCGGGGCTGTGAGCGTGCTCGGCCGGCGGCCCAGTTGGGCGATCGATGGTCGCATCCCAGTCGACGATAAGGATGTCGGCTTGTGGTGCCAGCAGAGGCGCTAGGGAATGAAGCGTATCGTCGTCGATTTCGTGGAGCACGTTGAGTGCGAAGATGCGATCGTACGGGGCTCTCGCCCGCGTCTCTTCCCAAGTTGCGGCGCTGAAATTTTCGAGACGTAAGTCCGCCGCACGGCGGCGGACGATGTCGAGCATTTCAGTCTGCACGTCGAAGGCGACGACGCAGATGTCCGGGCGAGCCTGCGCTAAGGCACATCCGTAGCGCCCCGTGCCGGTACCGAAATCGAGCACTCGCGACCCCGAGGGGACGTCGAGCAATTCGACGAGCGCGGGGGTCGGAAGCCAGCCCTCTCGTTCGGGATCGTCGAGCACGCCGGCGCGCTCGTGTGAAAATATGTAAGGCTGTTTCGCGCCGGGCCTAGGCTTCAAGCAGCTGCGCTTGCAGCCGTCGGGAGTCCCATTGAGTTCGAAGCGTCGAGCGAAATGTATTCGTTCTTGCAGACCTGGCCGAACAGCCGTTCGAGAACGTTTCTAACACTGTCGACGTTGGGAGCTTCCCAAAGGCAGATCGCCGTCGAGCGATCGCCGCCGGTCAGGGCTTGATGCAGCTTGAGATCGGCGGGGATGTCTTTCATCGCGCTCGCCGCGGTTGCCGAAAATGCGTCGGGATCGCTGATTCTATGAATGACCGAAATGAACATAGCCCATCCTTCTTACGGTTGTTGAGTGCGCCTTCCGGCTATCGAGCGTCGTCGGGCGCCCGTCGTGGCTGCGTTGCTTATAGCATTCGTTCGTTCCTTGTGCTCGCCCTCAGCGCCGCTCCGCGAGCACATCGCCCACCTCGATGCGTAGCTGTGCATCGCGCCAATGTACGGTGCGTCCGGTCAACCCACAAGCCCATATGGCGATTCCGATGAGATCGCGCGGCAGCACGAGCCACGCCGGAGGGGGTGCGACGTCGAGCGCCCGGCAGGAAACGCGCTGCAAAGCGATACGCGCGAGCGCGGCAACAAAGACCGTCACGGCGCGTTTTGGTTGGGGCGCGAGCAGGAACGCCAACAGCGCAAGCGGCAGCGGATACGTAAGGAACATACCAGCGTAGCCGGCCGGTTGCACTCCTCGAATCGTCCGATGCCAGCGCAACTCGTGATTCCAGAGCTTTGTGAAACTCGAGTCCGACACGATAGTTGTTATGACATAACCCGAAACCACGACGCGCAGACCTCGGGCGGCAATAGAGTTGCCCAGCATAAAATCATCGGCGAGATGGGGCGCAAGCGCTTCAAAACCGCCGATGCTGGAGAGAACTCCTGAGCGAATCGCGTTCGTCGGGCCCAGACAGTGTCGCGGCGGCCCGAAAAGACAATTGACGAGCACCGACGGGATAAACTGCTCGTTAATGAACATCGCCGCAAGTTTCGCCGAGAGCGTGCCGTCGGGTACCCCGCGGAAAAGACAGGTCACTACGCCGACGCCGGGTTCGCGCAAAGGCGCGGTGACGGCGCGGGCGTACGCCGGACTAACCCGTGTGTCACTGTCGGCTAAGATCAGCACCTTATGGCGTGCGAGCCGCATCATCGACAGTACGTTTGCGATCTTCGGGTTAAGCGCTCCGGGGACTTCACCGACGTTGATCTCGATGTGCCGATCGGGAAGCGCGGCCGCTACGCGCCGTGCAACTGTCAGCGCGCGATCGTCGGCGCGCGCAACGCCGAGGACGAGTTGACAAACGGGATAGTCCTGCAGGGCGAACGCGCGCAAGTTCTCCTCGAGACCGGCTTCCTCACCATGTAGGGGCACAAGCAAACTGATCGGTGGCAGATCGTCGACGGAAGTCGGGTCAGGGTCGCGTCGTCCGAAGCGCGCCACCGACAAAAGTGCGACGGCCGCATAACCGAGGGCCGCGATCGCGGCGACGTCGAGGGCCGCGGCCAGTACCCGCGAAAACTTCACGCGACGCGGTTCGCTGGCGATGATGTGCGGCCTTTTTTCACGAAGCCAGCATCCCGATGAGGCCCAATTGGACGATCAGGGCGCTGACCTACGTTATACGCCAGCCCTACCTTTTCTTCAGGATTCGCGTCCGGCAGTGGGGCTATTTGCCGCCAGAACGCGGGGCGACGGTACTGATCACCAATCATCAGCACATGGACGAAGGCGAAATGGTCACAGCGCGCACGTTTCTTCGCCATCCCTGGAAACCGCTGGTCATGTGCAACTCCCGCCGAACCTTCGAGACCGGTTTCATCGCATGGCAGATGCCCTGGACCGCATGGTTTACCCGGGGCTTAAATTTGAGCAAGCTTTGGGCGGCCTACAGCATCCTGCCGATCGAGAACCACCTCTTTTCGCGGCCGCTCATCAGCTTGGCCGAAGAGTTGCGACCCGTGCACGGCGATTTACCGTTCGAAGCGATATTGCCGGCCGAAACACTAGCGCCGTTGGGCCTGCAGGGCCACCTGCTAAGCGACCTGTGGCAGCCGGTCAACTTCGAGCGGGCGCACAGTTGGGTGAAGATGGCGAAAGTTAAGCAGCCTTACCGGCGCGAGGTGCTGGAGAACCTCCGCGCCGTGACCGAACGCGATATTGCTGCGATCGTGGAGCGCGTGCGGACCGGCGCGACCTTCTACATCACGCCGGAAGGAGACTTCAGCCGCGACGGTCGCATGCATCCGATGCGCGGTGGAATCGTCGAGGCGCTTGCGCCAATCGCCGACCTCTGGCTCTGTGCGATTGCGTACGACCCTTTTCATGGCGGGCGGCTCCCGATGTTGTACCGGGTCCTTCGTTACACTGGCGCCGCCGATATAGGGACGTCGCTGGCCGCAGCGCGGCCGATCACGACGTCGGCCCTCGTCGCCGCATTTCTACTCGAGGGTCCGGAGATGTTCGCGCCCGAGGATGCCGTGCGCGCGGTGCGGGAGCAGCTCGATTCGCTACCCGGAAATGTCTTCGTCGATCCCGAGTTGCGTCGCGCGCCGGAGTCTGCGGTCGCCGGGGCACTCGCGACGCTGCGAAAGCGCAGGACGCTGGTTGCAGAAGCCGGGCGCTATCGCCTTACCGCACAACGCGCCGATCCGCGGTTCCTCCACGTCCCCGACATGATCGTGTTCCAACGCAACATGCTTGACGAGACGCTGGCGTCGGCCCGCCGGCTCGGACAAGCCTGACGATGACCTCCCCGAAAAAACTCCTATCGATTCTGGGGCCGGGGCTGATTACCGGAGCGTCCGACGACGACCCATCGGGCATCTCTACCTACGGCATCTCCGGGGCGAGCACCGGTTACTCGATGCTCTGGGTGATCCTTTTGCCGGAGCCGACCTTGAGGGGATGAGCGCCGCAGCGCAGCTCCTGTTCGGTCGGCCAAACTTGCTTTGGATCGCGCTCTTCGGCGGAATTCTGATCGTGATGCAAGTCTATCTTTCATTTAAGCGCTTTGCTTCGGTCGTAAAATGGCTCACGCTGGCACTCTTTGCCTACATCGTTACCGCGTTCGTAGTTCGTCCGCCGTGGGGAACCGTCTTTCGACACCTCGTTCTACCGGAGATTCACCTTCACACGATTTGGCTCTCGACATTGGTAGCGGTACTCGGCACGACGATCACGCCTTATCTCTTCTTTTGGCAGGCTGCGCTGGAGGTCGAAGAAGAGGAAGAGGAAGGACGAGTCACCGAGGAGCAGCGGCGCGGCGCTACGAGGGAAGAGATTAACGATATGCACGTCGACGTCAACTTTGGGATGATCTTTTCGAACCTCGTGGCATTTTTCATCATCGTGACGACCGCTGCAACGCTGGGCGCGCACGGCTTCCATCAAATAGCTACGGCGCAAGATGCTGCACGCGCCTTGGAGCCGCTCGCGGGCCGCTTCGCATCGTGGCTGTTTACCGCCGGCATGATCGGCACGGGGCTTCTCGCCATTCCGGCTTTCACCGGATCGTCGGCCTACATTCTCTCCGATGCGTTCGGCTTTCGCGAGGGCCTCGACGCGAAGCCATCAAAAGCGCCGCAGTTCTACGCGATTTTGATTCTTGGGATGTTGGTAGCGATGGCGATAGGGTTCCTGCAGATCCATCCGATCCCAGCGCTCTTCTGGTCGGCGGTCATTAACGGTGTTGTCGCCGTTCCGCTGCTGGCGGCCATCGTTTTTCTGGCGAGCGACAGACGCGTGATGGGCCGGTGGGTCAGCAGCACGCTCGCGCGCGCCTGGGGTTGGGGAACGGTGGTTGCAATGGGTGTCGCTGCCGTCGCGATGTTCGTCTTCTGGGGCAAGGCTTGAGTTAGGAGCCGATAGAAGGGCGTGACCCACCCGCTTGGAGACCAAATGAGCACTATAAAAACGCCGCCGCTCTCGCGAAAGAGCCTACTCGAATTCGCTGCTTCGTTTGGAGTATTGGCAGCAGCCGGCGCCGTCACTGCCGGCGTAGCGCCGCGCGAGGGGGTCGTGGGTGCTTGGAGCCTGGCGAGCTTCGACATTGACGAAAAGGGTGCGCCCGCGAAGCCGCGCTTCGGGGAAGATCCCGTCGGCTATTTGCTCTATACCGCCGACGGGCACATGGCGGCGGTGCTCGCCGGGACGCACCGCCCCGAGTTAAAATCGCCGTCCGGAAGCTCGTCAAGCGAAGAGCAGCGCACGCAAGCCCTGGCGAACTTCCTCGCCTATGCCGGTCGCTACGACATTCGCGGCGATCGCGTCTTTCATCACGTCGACGTGAGCGTGTTTACCAATCTCATGGGAACGACGCTCGAGCGCCAGTTCAAAATCGAAGGCGACCTGCTGACCATTCGCACGGTGCCCCCTGAGATTTGGGGCAGCTCGAACATCCTGGTCTGGAAGCGCGCCTAGCAGGGTGCTATCCACGGACGACACCGGCCATACCAATCTCGTGATTTGTGCGCGCGTCCGTCCCGACAAAGAATCGGAATTCGCGCACTGGCACGTCCGCTTGCAGACGGCGGTGCTCGCGGCGCCGGGCGCACTGAGCTTCGAATACCGTCCGCCGGCCCCGCCCGACCAAGCAGAAGCAATCGCGCTCGCATCCTTCGACACCATGGATTCATTGCGCCGCTGGCGCCACGGCGACGAGAGCCGAGCGCTCATCGCGCAAGCGGTTCGGCTAGTCGAAGGCGGAATCGTGATGCAGCTTGCCGGACAGGCCGCGGCGGGATACATCCCTCAGCATAGCGCTACCGAACTTATCATCACGCAAATCAAGCCGGGCAAGGAGGAGGCGTACCGGGCCTTCGCCGAGCGCATTCAAAAAGCGCAGGAGGCGTTTCCGGGCTACGTCGGCTCGTTCGTCCAGCCGCCACACCAAAAGGAGCCTGGCTGGACGACCCTATTTCGCTTCGATACCGAAGAGAATCTCGAGAACTGGCTGAACTCGCCGCGCCGCGCGGATCTGCTCAAAGAGAGCGAAGATCTGACGCTTGGTTTTGCTGCACGGCGGATCGACACGTCGTTTCCCGGTTGGGTCCCCACTAATCCGGCCACCGGAAAGCAGCCCAGCATTTGGAAAACGGCAAGCCTCGTTCTGCTCACGCTCTTTCCGATTGTCGTGCTCGAACTCAAGTTTCTTACGCCGCACCTGCGCACGCTCAACCCCGCACTCGGAACGTTCGTGGGAAATGCCATCAGCGTGGGACTGACGACGTGGCCGCTCATGCCGCTTGCGGTTCGGGGCTTCCACGCCTGGCTTTTCCCGGAAAACCAACCGCGCTGGCTGGTGCTCACGAGCCCGTTGCTGTTGCTGTGCTGCTATGTGGTAGAGATCGCTTTGCTCTGGCGGCTGCTCTAAACCAATCGATCTCAAATTCGCTTGCGGCGTGCCGACGAGACCGTCACGTTGACGGGTTTGGACGCGATGCCGTTGGCGATGACGACCAGCGTGCCGGCGCCCGAGCCAATGGTCGACGGGACGTCGAAGGTGGTCGAGACGATCTTCGAGCCGGTCGCGACGGCCATCGTGCTGTGATCGTGCGTGCGGGCGTAGACTACCTTTCCGCTCGAGTTGTTGGTGATGCGAACCAACGGATAGTTCGTTGCGGTTTGGTATTCATCGCCGAAGGCCTCTGCCTGCGATAGCCCGTTGAACTGCGTGCCCGTGATCTTGTAAGAGCTGGCTGGTGCGACGCTTTTCGGGTACGATTTGATCGTTGGCGCCCAGCTCGATTTCGGCGAGCCCTTGGGCGTGTACAGGTCGACTGAGGACGAACAGAAGAGCCCGACTTGCCCCGTCGGCAGCAGAATCGGCGGGCAAGACGGCACGCCGCTCAGAGCCGTGAACGTCGTGCCGTTGAACTCGAAGATGCCGCCGCCGTCACCGAAGATCATCACGTTCCCGCTGGGCTCGAGAAGCCCGAAAGAATCGCCGGCGTTCTCTTCGTCGGGGAAATCGGGACCCTTGGCCCACGTGCCGGCTTTGCTTCCGGTTGAATAATAGATAGCGGTGTGCCCCGTTCCCGAACCGCTGGGTCCTTCGCCCGAACCGGTTGCGAAGACGCTGCCGTCGGGACGCAGAATGGCAGGGCCGATCTCACCCGGCGGATTGTAGCACTCTTTCTTCTTCGGACCGTACGGGAGGCAACCGCCCGACGCCCAGTGCGAGGCGAGGACAACGGGCGTTGCTCCGGCGGACTTCCAAGTTTGAGTCGCGGGGTTGTAAATCTCGGAGTTGGGGTCGTTCTTCACATCGACGGTGAGGATGGTGCCGTCGGCGAGTAGCGTCCAGCCTTCCTCGGCGTTGAAATCGGCCTTGCCGGCGTCGCCGGCGTGCCCCCATTTATTCGTCTTGGGATTATAGGTGGCGTCCCACTTGTGCAGCTTGTCGCCGATGAGCACGAGGTTGTTGGGCAGCATCGTGGAGGGTGAGTCGCCGATCCAGTCCCATTGCGCCGGATGGCCGAGCTTCGTCCACGTGTTCTTCACCGGGTCGTAGATCGCACCGAGATTGGTGAGGGTGAACTGGTTGTTGTTGTACTCACCACCGCTGTACCAGAAACGGCCGTCGGCAAGAACTTCGGACGCGCCCGCATCCGGACTGTAGCCCGCCGGCATCGAAGCAACTTGCGTCCAGGTCCCGTCTGCGTAACTGCCGGAGGAGTCCGGCGCGTAGCTGTACCATTGGTTGCCGTTATTGGCCGACTGAACGAGCACGGTGCCGTCGGTCATCAGCCATTCGAGCGACGTCTGCACCGGCGGGGAACTGTTCGCGCGGACGAGCGCCCCGCCTTGAGCGGAGGTGCCCAGCGGCACGCGCGGTAGCGACGATTGGCCGCCGCAACCGGAAAGCAGCGATGCGGTAACGCCGACGATTGCGGCGACACGGACGAAAACGAACGAACGACTCAGAGATAGCATAGCCTCGTGCATACTCGATTCGTTGGACGAAGCCTCTAAGGTTGGCGCCAAGACCTACAATGGCGGTGGAACGCACTTGCCGGATACAACGCGGCACGTGGCTATGGCGATCGGGGTTATGCCAGCTTCGAAGGGCGAGCCCGGCAACAGCGACAGTCCGCCTGAGGCCGCATTAATTTGATAGCCGGAAACGCTGTCGGCGCCGGAGCCGTTGTTGGCCGCATAGACGAACTTCGCGGCGGGATCGACCGCAATGCCAACGGGGCCGGCGTCCGTCGAGAACGTGCCGGAGATCTCCGTCAGCGCGCCCGAACTCGCGTTGATTTCATAAGCAGAGAGGTTGTTGGCTTGGTGGTTCGTTACGTATGCGAACTTGCCGGTAGGATCCACGGCGACGCCCGAAGGCCCCTTCCCCGTGCCGTACGGCGACCCAAGGACGGCGGAGAGCGCGCCGGTGGTCGCGTTGATCTGGTAGGCGGAGACGGTGCCGTCAACCTGGTTGGTCACGTACGCGAACCTCCCGCCGGGATCGACTGCCGCTGCGCTGGGCGAGTTTCCGGTCTTAAACGGCGACCCCGCCACCGCTTTGAGTGCACCGCTCGTCGCGTTGATTTTGTACGCGTAGACGGCCTTTGACTTCAAGCAAGGTACGTATACGAAGTTGCCTTTGGGATCGACCGCGACGGCTTCGGGAAAGTAGCCCGCCTTAAACGGTGATCCAAAAACGGGAGTCAGAGCGCCGCTGGTCGCGTTGATCGAATACGCGGAGACGTTGGCATCGTCGTCGTTGGTCACGTAAAGGAACTTACCCCGAGGTTCGACGGCCAAGCCATATGGATCGGTGCCCGTGCTAAACGGTGACCCATACACTTCGGTCAGCGCGCCGGTTCCGGGGTTTATCGCGAACGCCGAGACGGTGTTGGCGCTGGTGTTCGTTACATAAGCGAAGGTACCCTTAGGATCAATTGCCACGCCGCTGGGATTGTTGCCGGGCGCAAACGGTGAGCCC
>JBEKRW010000193.1:0-5136 GCA_049517595.1 Candidatus Cybelea sp.
AGTCGCGGCGTCGGCCTTCTGCACGACGTCGAACGGCACGATCTTATACTCGAGAACCGCGACCTGCTTGAGAACCTTTTCGGCCTGGTCCGGATCCTTCACCGCCGGCAACTCGACGAGGATTCGATCGGTGCCGACGTTGCTGATCGACGGTTCGGCGACGCCAAGCCCGTTGATGCGGCGATCGATGACCTCGCGGGTCTGCGCCTGCACTTGCGCGGTAATATTCGGCACCTCGGCCGTCGGATAGAGCTGTAGCAAAAGCCGCGCGCCGCCCTGAAGGTCGAGCCCGAGACGGATCGTCTTCTGGACGGGGATGACCGCCCAGAGCGAGATCGCGCAAACAGCGATGATGACCAGTGCCTTGAAAGGCGCTTTGAAATTTTTCCAGTTCATCGGAGCCGGTGGAGCTTAGCCTTCCAGCGGCGCCGGGCCTGCCGTCGGCCGCCAGAGCCTACGGCCGATGGCAAGCAATCCGAGCACGGCCGACCCGGCAACCAAGCTACAGATCGCGCCGGCGATCGGGCGACCGTAGATGAAGGAGCCTGTGGCAAAGAGCGCGCCGTAGACCGATGCGACGCCGAGCACCCAGCCCAAGAGCGCCATTGGCAGCGAGTCCGGCGAGGGGCCAAGGCCGCTGGCGCGGCGCACGCGTGCCCAGCCCGGCCCGGCAGGGCGCACCTTGGCGTAGAAGGCCGTGAGCGTTTCCTCGCCGACCGGCGGCGTGAGATACGTCACGACGATCCAGACGAATGTCGTGATGCCGATCGTCGTCAAGAGCGCAGTGGTCGAAGCGACGGCGTGGCCGGTGCGCGCGGCAACGAAAAACGCGAATGCCACGCCGAACGACGCAAGCATCGCGCTTACCTCGCTCCAGGCGTTGATGCGCCACCAGAACCACCGCAACAAGTAGATGAGCCCGGTTCCCGCACCGATCGAAAGCAACAGGTTGAACGCGTCCTTCGCATTATCGAGCACGAAGGTAAGGGCGACGCCAATCGCCATCAGGAGCGCCGTCACCAAGCGTCCCGCGAAAACCAGTTCGCGCTGGCTCGAGTCCGGACGAATGAAGCGCTGGTAGAAATCGTGCACCAGATACGACGTGCCCCAGTTCAGATGCGTCTCGATCGTCGAGCGGTAAGCTGCGAAGATTCCGGCGACCATGAAGCCGGCAAAACCCGTCGGCAAGAAGATGAGCATAGCGGGGTACGCGATGTCGTTGCCGATGAGGTTCGGCGCGAGCGCCGGGAAGCGCAACTGCACGTCATGCAACGTGGGAAAGACGATTGTGGAGGCCAGAGCGACGACGATCCACGGCCAGGGGCGCAGCGCATAGTGCATCGCCTGGAATGCGAAGGTGCCGAAGAGCGCGTCGGACTCGGTGCGCGCGGCCAGCATCCTTTGCGCGACGTAGCTGCCTCCACCGGGCTCGGCTCCCGGATACCACACGGACCACCACAGCACCGTCATCGGAATGACGAAGACCGCGACCGCGGTCTTCCAGTCGCCAAAGTTCGGCAGAATCGAGAGCGCGGCATTGTGACCGCTAAAGTGCGCAACTAGGCCGTGCAAACCGCCGACGCCCGGCGCGTGAATCGCGAAGTAGGCTGCGGCAAACGCCGACGTCATCGTAATGCAGAACTGAATCATGTCGGTGACCATGACGCCCCAGAGCCCGGCGGTGGCGGCGAAGATAATCGGAACAGCGACGCAAATCGCCAGCGTTTCGACGCGTGGCCAGCCGAAGAGCACGCCGGCAATCTTCACCAGCGCGAGGTTGACGGTCGCAATGATCCAGCAGTTGAAGAACAGCCCAAGATAGATCGCGCGAAAACCGCGCACGAACGAGGCGGCGCGCCCCGCGTAGCGCACTTCGTAAAACTCGAGATCGGTCAGCACGCCCGAGCGCCGCCACAGCCGGGCATAAAAAAAGACCGTCGCCATGCCGGTGAGGAGGAACGACCACCACACCCAGTTTTCGGAGACGCCCCCGTCGCGCACGAGATTGGTAACGAGGTTGGGCGTGTCGGTCGAAAACGTCGTCGCAACCAGCGAGATGCCGATCAGCCACCACGGCGCCGCGCGTCCGGCCGCGAAGAACTCCGTGATATTCTTTCCCGCGCGGCGCGCCAGCACGATCGCCGGCACGAAGCTGACGCCCAAAGAAAGGACGACGATGATCCAATCCAGCGTCCTCAGGTGCATTGGGCAAGCGCGTTCGGTTCCTCTTCCGCGATGACCTCGGATGTCGCCGGCGCGACCTCGTTGGGCAACTCCCCGTAGGCATAGACGCTGACCGGAACGCTGCAAAAAATCGGCTTCGTTGTGTGCGCCTACGCCGCGGCATCCTGACCTCGGCGACCGGCTTCCTCGGCCGGGTCTAGCTCACTTGGGAGCGCCAACTGCGCTCGCCTCCGAATCACCAGCGCCGCATTGACGTCGGCATGGTTACGATAACCACACCGCACGCAACAAAAGCACCTTCTTCGGCGACTCTCGCACGAGACGTGCCCGCACCGCGAACACGTCTGCGACGAGAAATGTGCATCCACCTCGACCACCGTGCGCGCAGCCTCTTCCGCTTTTGCCACGATCATCTGCCGAAGCAGACCAAACCCACTGTCGAGCAGCCGGCGGTTGAGCCCTGCCTTCGCCCGCACATTACGTCCCGGGTGCTCCCCGCTGCCCTTCGCGCTGCGGGTCATCGCCCGCAAGTTCAGCTTCTCAAGTGCAACCACATCGGCACCATTGACGATCTGGCGGCCGACCTTATGCGCGTAATCACGCCGCGCATTGGCTTCGCATGCTCTGGAACGACCGACCCGCAGTTGCGCCCGCTGCCGCCGCCGATCGGAGCGATTGATGACTCGGCCGGCGCCGTCGCGGACCGTCACTGCCTCCAGTTCGCGTTGTAAGCGTGCCATGGTACCACGGCGCGCCGCGCCAACCGCGGCGTTGCGGATCAGTTGGCCGTTGGAGAGCGCCGCCAACACGTGCACCCCACGATCGATCCCAACCGTGTTGCCGGTACGCGGCAGCGGCTGCGCTGGACGCTCGCATTCAAAGCACGCGTACCAGCGGCCGAGCTTATGCACCAGCCACGCGCGGCCGTAGGTCGGGGGTACGCGTCGGCCTTTGCGCAGCAAAACCGTTCCGACACCAGGAACCCGAACGCGGCGCTGGTCGTCATCAAAGCGCAGGGCGCGGTCGCCATGCGGAAACTCCAGTTGCTCCCACCGCTGCCAACTCTTAAAGCGGGGATAGCCTGCCGTCTCACCACGCTTGACCCGTCGGAAGAAGGCACTCATTGCCAAGTCCAACCTGTGCAGCACCGCGTCTTCGCACTCTCGGAACACCGCTCTGACCCGTGCGTCTTCTGACCGCAGTGCAGTCAGCTCGCCGTACTGCATCCGGGTGGTTATCGTCATCCCGTTGAAGCGATAGGCGTCGCGGCGCTCTTGGAGAAGCGCGTTATAGAGTTCGCGGGTAACGTCGAGCATGAAGCACATCGCATCGTCTTGATGTGCCGTGGGATAGAGGCGGATGCGTTCGATGCGCTTCATACCGGTGTAGCGTAGCCATCGTGAATGCCAACAGCATGGCACATGCGATCTGTCAAATTGCGTCGTGCGTACCGACAGCTACGCCGCTGTAGGTTCGCAGGGCACCATGGCCGGTAGATGTTGAATCGCCGGGCCTTGCGGCGGCGGCGTTCACATACTCTTCGCCACCGCGGCCACCGCGGAGCGCCGCCATTCGGATGACCGCCGCGCCATCGCGCGCAGCGTCGGAGTCCTCGCCGGATCGGGGCTTCGGTTCCATAACGGCACTGACCGCGGAAGTCTTCGGCAAGAGCGTCTATGCCTATTTGCTGAACTCGCGCCGCCCTACATAACTGCGGCTCCGAGGAGCGCCGCGACGGCAAGCAGCGGCGATACGAGTGATGGCGGGTGTGATCAGAGCATCGCGGAGCAGTCCGCCAGGGCTTTCCTCCGCGCTAAAGTGGGCCGTTACGGACGTCTTACGGCACTGCTATGCTCCTGGCGGCGTTAGTCGCGGGACGCCATGCGCTCGCTGCCAGGAGCGACGAGACAATCGCACGGGTTGCCGGCGAACGGTTGAGCGTATAAAAGTGCAGCCCCGGCACGCCACTCTGGAGCAACTCGAGCGCCTGCATCGATGCGTAAGCCACGCCCAAGTCTTCTACCGCCTTGACGTCTCCTTTGCGCGCTTCCATCTCGACATGCAGTTTGGGCGGGATGCTGGCGCCGCAGAGCGCTACAAAACGCTGAATTTGGCTGAAGTTTGTGATCGGCATCAATCCTGGCAGGATCGGCAGGGTGATGCCGGCGCCGCGGATGCGGCGCTCGAACGCAAAAAACTGCGTGTTGTCAAAGAAGAGTTGCGAGACCAAAAAATCGGCGCCCGCTTCCGCCTTTAGTTTGAGCGCTGCCAGATCTGCATCGACAGTCGCCGCCTCCGGATGCTTTTCCGGGTAGCACGCGGCACCTATGCAAAAGTCGTAGTTGCGCCGCAACATCGCGATGAGCTCGTTGGCATGCTCGAAGCCTCCGGCGGCCGGCACGAACTGCGATCCTGGGGGGGAATCGCCGCGCAACGCCAGGACGTTCTCGATGCCGGCTCGCGCCAGCTCTTCGAGAAGCGTCCGCAGTTCGGCGCGGCTGGCGCCGATACAGGTCACGTGCGCGACCACCGTCAGTCCGATATCTCGTTGAATCTCCTTTGCGAGCGCTACGGTCCTGGCGCGCGTCGAACCGCCGGCCCCATAGGTAATCGATACGAAGGCGGGCCGCAAAGGCGCAAGCGCTTCGATCGCCGCTACGAGCTGCCTCGAACCGGCATCGTCTCTGGGTGGAAAGAACTCGAACGAAAAGAACGGCCGCTGATTCGCGAGCGCGTCATTAATGCGCCTGTTGAGGGTTGCGTATCGAAAGCTGCCCGCGACGCCTCCGCAGAGCAGCGCCCAGCCATCGACCCTGACAAAGAGCAGCAGCTTGACCGGCAGCGACACGACGGGCGGGCTGAGCATCATCATTCCCAGACCCATCAGCATGGCCGCCACCGCCAAATCAATTGCGACGAAGGGAAGGTAGAGCGCAAAGCCGATTGCAAACG
>JBEKRW010000194.1:0-5107 GCA_049517595.1 Candidatus Cybelea sp.
AGTGCTTTGATTCGCGGCTCGTCGGCAAGATATCTTAGCCGCTGTTCTTGCAGAGCGTGAAGCGGAACGCGCTCTTGGCGCTGCTGCTTCGCGCGCAAGTTGAGCTCTTCGAGCTCGGAGTACGGGAGCATGAGGAAGTCGCGCAGGTCGGCGTTGGTCGGCATGGCCGTCGAAGTCATGTGGCTCGTTCTCCTTGACGTTCGGCGAGTTGACGAACCGTTGAGGGTTCGTGATGCCCTGGACCCTTACACAATCCACCGCCCGTGCCTTTGGACAATTGGTAAAACGTTTTGGCCTTCGAGGCCGCGCGGAACGGCGCCGGTTCGGCCGCGCAAGACTTGACGCCGCTACGATAGAACGGCATTGGAATGAATCTTCTCGGGCCGGCACTTGCTGGATAAGTACGAGCAGTGGACGGCGAGCCACTGGGGTTGGGTGCTCGGTGCGGTGATTCTGTGCTGATCGTGCTCGCCGGTTTCTTCGTATCCCTTAGCGCGACGGGAGAGACCGAAGATATTGATTAGGGCGCCGCGGTTCTCGACGGAGGCGGGGCGGCTCGAAGCCTTCAGCGACGGCGTCATCGCGGTGATCATCACGATCATGGTGCTCGAGCTGCGCCCGCCCGACGGCACGGGCTTGGGCGCACTGCACGCGCTGATTCCGACGTTCTCCGCCTACGTTCTTAGCTTCGTTTTCATCGGAATTTACTGGAACAACCACCATCATCTGCTGCGCGCGAGCGACGGCATCGACGGACGGGTGATGTGGGCGAACCTCCATCTGCTCTTTTGGCTGTCGCTCGTGCCGTTTACGACGGCGTGGCTGGGGCGCAATGCGTTCGCTCCGGTGCCGACGGCGCTCTACGGCTTCGTGCTCCTAATGGATGCGATCGCATTCTCTATTTTGCAGGCCGCCCTTCTCAACGTAGACGGGTGCGGCGGCGTGTTTGCCAAAGCGGTCAACGCGGACTTCAAAGGCAAGATCTCGCCCGCGCTTTACCTCTGTGCGATTGCGATTTCGTTCTTTTCGACGATTGCAGCCGACGCGCTTTTCGTCGCCGTAGCCGTTCTCTGGATCGTGCCGGATCGCCGCTTCGAGTCGGTCATCGCGGAGCGCTCGGGCCTAAAGAAGAACGGCGACGCCGAAGGGGGAAGAACGCCCGAATGAAGACACTCACGTGCATGCTCTCGCTCTTCGTCGTTCTCGGCGCCCAGCCGGTGCTCGGCGCGCAGCCCGAAACCTGGACGGTCGACCCCGTGCATTCCACCGCGCAGTTTACCGCACGCCATTTTGGTATAGTTCCGGTGATCGGCACGATTCCAATCGAAAAGGCGACGGTTGCGCTCGACCCGGGGTCGCAGATACCCACGGCCGTGTCGGCCACGCTCGACGCTTCCAAGGTTGACACGCATAACGACACGCGCGACGGCGACATTCGCTCCGCGCACTACTTCAACGTCGCATCCACGCCCGAGATACGCTTCGTCAGTACGAAAGTGGAGGGTACGGACCCCAAGCAATTTACGATCGCAGGCGATTTGACGATGCACGGTCAGACGCATCCCGTCGTATTGAACGCACAGGTCATCGCTGCCGGAAAATCGCCGCGCGGGCGATCCATCGTTGCGTACGGCGCAACCGTGACGATCGATCGGACGCAGTGGGGGATGACCTACGGCCCGCTCATCGTCGGGAACAGCGTGGACATCTCACTCAATATTGAAGCCGATGGACCGCCGTAGAGCGTTCGTCGCTGGTCTCTGCGCTTTGGCGCTGTTTCCCGGGTGCGGCGGCACTGCACTCAAAGCCGAGCCGGGCGTTGCAGCGAGCGCGCCCGGCAACATCTACTGGAACAAGCCGGATCTTCGTTTAAAGGGCGATGGCGCGCGCGGCGAGGCAATCCTCACCTACTGGGCACCCGACGGCTATTACACCGAGCCCGTTTACTGCCAGAACGGCGGACGCATCTCGGCGACGACCCACGGGCACCGCGGGAAGCGGACCGGCTACGTTCACGTCGTCTACTGGTTCAAGGCGCTCACGTACAAACCCGACCGGTGCGGCTTTAGCGCGGTGCTCAACAACACCGGCAGCCCGCCAATCGCGGTGATTAAACTGCGGATTCTTTGAGCACCATTCCTAGCTGTCGTAGCGCCGCGGCCGTTTGCGCGTTCGCAGCCGAATCTTTGGTCAACTGCAAGTCGGTCGAAACGCGATCCTCGATGCCGCCCGGTCAGCATGCGAGTGTTGTGAAGGACGAGCGGTACTCGTGAGACCCGATCGTAGAGGAACGTTGCGTCGACGATGGCTTAGTTTCCGGTCAGAACTCGGCCGTCGTCCTTCGGTATCGTTTTTAGGTCCATCGACGCTTCCGCCGCGTAGGTGCCATTTCTAAAGGTGAGGCTAAACTTCTGTTGCCACCTCGAGGCGCCCGCCGGGGATGCACTGTTGAAAAAACCGCTCCCCAGCAACGGAAAAACTGCTAACTCCGATTCGCCTGGAAACGGTGGCCCGTTATTGCACCGAACCGTTCCGTCGGCGTACCCGTCGCACACTCCGGGCTGGCGCGGGCGCGCGCGTGGTACCAGGACTCAAACATGCTCACAGACACGCCCCAGGCCCGAGAATGTCGACGTACAGCGTCCCGTCGTAGTAGCCGGGACGCGCGCTCGCCGTCGAATAGACGGCAAAGGCATACTCTAGGTGCCGGACCGCCGGAGCCGGCGATTCCCCATCCGACCCGGTTCTTTTTTAGAACGGAATTTCGTCGTCCAGTTCGTCGGCCGAACCGTCGGTTGCGCGCGCCGGTGCACCGACGGCGGCCGCGCTGCGACCTCCGTTAAAACCGCCGTGGTCGCCCGAGTCGCCGTCTTCGCGGCGCGACGACAACATCTGCATCCCCGAGATGACGACTTCGGTGGCTTGGCGGCGAATCGGCTGGCCGGCGTCGTCCTTTAGCTTGGTATCGTCGTAGGAGCGGATGGAGAGCCGGCCCTCGACGAGCACGGGACTGCCCTTCTTGAGATACGTGTTGCAAGTCTCGGCAAGCCGTTCCCAGGCAACGATATCCACGTACATCGTATCTTCGGGCTTTGCGTCGCGCTTGTTGGGATTGACCGCGATGCGAAACTTCGTGACAGGCGAGCCCGAGTTGATGTAACGGATCTCCGGATCGCGCGTCAGGTTCCCCACCAAAATTACCTTGTTAAACGAAGCTGCCATACCTTAAACCTCTTTCACCGGCCCATGCATCCTTCGAAGATAACCCCTCAAAGTGTCAGCAGTGTGGCATAGATGTTATGAAAAGGGTACGCTTTGCGGCTGCGGCGGCGCGGCGGCAGCCAGCGCCGCCATGTGGGTAAGCATCTTTGCATCGAGCCGAACAATGAGCGCCCGCAGGACGTCCTCATGCAGCTTAAGCTGCCGGTCGAGCTCCTTGGAGACGGCCGGACCGGCCTTGAACTGCATCACCACGTAGTTGCCCTCGCGCGCATCGGCGATCTCGTAGGCCAGGCGCTTCTTGCCTAGGCGCTCGATGCCCGTGACTTCGCCGCCCTGACCCTTGACGATCTCGGCGACGGCGTTGGCTCGCTCTTCGACTTCGTTCTCTTCGAGCGAAGGCCGTAAAATGTAGGTTACCTCGTAATCTGTCATGAAGCTAGCTTCGAGCCCTTCATTGACGCACTCCTACCGGCTACGATGGGACCGGCGCTCGACGCGTGGGGAGAATCGAGAAATGGTGACAAAACTGCTGGTAGTGCCGGTGCTTGCCGGCCTAACCGTCATCGCGACCGGCTGCTCTTCTACTGCCGCCCCACCGCTCGCCCCGCAAAGCAGCCTACCCGCGGCTCGGCCTGCGACCGGAAACCCCGTCAGCAAATACATCAAGCACGTCGTGGTCATCATCCAAGAGAACCGCAGCTTCGAAAACTTTTTTGCCGGCTATCCAGGGGCGAACGCACCGGAATACGGCTGCGCGGCGGGAAGCGGAGCACGGCGGCGCTCCAGCTCAGGCTGTCCGAAAGGCGACACCGAGGTTCCACTCCACTCGATCGGGTTCGTGGGCCCCGATTTGGCGCACGATTGGGGCTCGTCGTTGACCGATTGGGACAACGGCAAGATGGACGGCTTCTATAAATACGGCGAGAACCACGGGGCCGATGAAGCCTACGCGTATGTCAGACGGCCCCTCATCAAGCCGTATTGGGACATGGCCGAACAGTATGTCCTTGCCGACGAAATGTTTCCGACGGAGTTTGGCGGCAGCTTCACCGGCCATCTGACGCTCGTCGCCGGTACCGACGACCTTACCCCGAACGAGGCCGAAGTTGACTTTCCCAGCGAGCCTCCCGACGATTGCGACTCGCCGCCGGGCACGAAGAGTTCGTACGTGGACTCCAAGCGCCACATCCATCGCTTTGCGGGGCCGTTCCCGTGTTTCGATCAGTGGAGAACGATCGCGCAAGATCTCGATAAATACGGCATCACGTGGAAGTATTACGCCACCCACGTGCTCGACGGCGGCTTGTGGGAGCCGTTCGAAGCGAACAAATACGTCCGCTACGGTCCCGACTGGAGTAAAGACATTATTGCGCCGCAATCAAAAGTCTTGACCGACGCGGCGAATGGAAAGCTGGCTTCGGTAAGCTGGGTGAGCCCGACGAAAGCCGACTCCGATCACCCCGCGGCACACAGCGACCTCGGCCCGTCGTGGGTGGCGTCGGTCGTTAACGCAGTCGGCGAGAGTTCGTATTGGCAGTCGACGGCGATTATCGTGCTGTGGGACGATTGGGGCGGCTGGTACGACAACGCTTCGCCCAAGAAACTCTATTATCGCGGGTTGGGAATTCGCGTGCCGTGTTTGATCATCACACCGTACGAAAAAGAGGCGAGCGCGAGCCAGCCCGGTTACGTCTCCCACACGCAGTACGAGTTCGCCAGCATCTTAAAGTTCATCGAGGAAGCTTACGACCTCAAGCCGCTCGGGCAAACCAAGGAAGGGTACACCGATCAGCGCGCGACCAGCATCGAGGATAGCTTCGACTTCACCCAAACCCCGCGCAAGTTCACGGCGATCCCCAGCAGGTACCCACTATCGCACTTTCTG
>JBEKRW010000195.1:0-5068 GCA_049517595.1 Candidatus Cybelea sp.
GCGCGCCGAGCGCAACCCCGTGATAGACGATCGTAAACACGAACCACATGATGAAATTGGCGCGGTATTCGAGCATCGTGAGGATGTTGATCCGCCAGTACTGGGCGTAGGCGCCGAGCATGGTTGGGCGCTTCGGTGCAACCCTTCTACGCCCCGCCCCGGTCAGAGAAGGAACTATGACTACCGCGACCTCGCGCTCGCCCGTTTTTGCCGTCGTGCCGGCCTCCGCGCGCGCGCATGCCGACCACGGTTGGCTCGATACCTATTATTCGTTTAGCTTCGCCGACTATTACGATCCGGCAAACGAGAACTGGGGCGCGTTACGCGTCTTCAACGACGATACCATCGCGGGCGGCACGGGTTTTCCGCCGCACCCGCATCGCGACATGGAGATCGTTACCTACGTGCTCTCGGGCGAGCTGGCGCACCGCGACAGCATGGGCAATGAAGGCGTCGTCGGCCCCGGCGGCGTGCAGTTCATGAGCGCCGGTACGGGCGTCCGCCACAGCGAGTACAACAACAAGCCCGGCGAAGCGCTGCACCTCGTCCAAATGTGGGTGATGCCCGGCCGATTGGGAACGCCGCCCTCGTACGGCGAGATGGCGTTTGACGTCGCCGACCGCCGCAATTGCTGGCTCGACGTCGTCAGCGGCGACCCCGCCGTCAACGCGCCGATTCGTATCACGCAGAATGCGACCTTTCGCGTCGCGCGCCTCGAGAACGCGACGATCGAGATGGAGTTCGCGCCGGAGCGGTATGGGTTTCTCTTCGTTGCTTCGGGCTCTGCCACGGTCAACGAGACGGCGTTGCGCGCGGGCGACGCGGTCAAGCTTTACGACGTTCCTTCCCTGCGAGTGAGCGGCGATGCCGAACTCGTTCTCTGGGATCTACCGGGCGTGAAGCCATGAACGACGATCTTTGCGAGCACATCGAAGACGGGGGAAATCCGGACCCGCGAACGCCGCAAGGCTGCGAGGAGTGCTTGAAGATCGGCGGCACGTGGGTGCACTTGCGGCTCTGCTTGACCTGCGGTCACGTCGGCTGCTGCGACTCGTCGCCCAATACGCATGCCACGAAGCATTATCACGCGACGCAGCATCCCGTCATCCGCTCGTTTCAGCCCGGCGAACGCTGGCGCTGGTGCTACGTTGACGAAGTCCTAGCCCGATAAGCGAATCTCGCAGACCGACATACTCCCGGGCACCGTAGTCTTCCAGTGGCCGGTCCAGGTGCCGCCGTTCTTCCTGGCGACCTCGGCGCATTTCGACTCGGCGTCTGACTGGCTCCAAATCGGACCCGCTTCGATCGGCTCGACGATCTTTATTTCCTTCGAAGGCGACAGGCGAACTTCGCAGACCGACATCCTGCCCGGCACGGTAGTCCGCCACTGGCCGTCCCACGTGCCGCCCCTCGCCTTAGCGACACCAGGGCATTTCTGCTGGGCATCACCTTGGCTCCAGATTGGCCCCGCTTCGGCGGAGATCGTCCGTGCCTGCGCCCAGGCAGCACAAGGCAGCACGAGAAAAAGCAGCGCCGCGCCGGCGGCGACGACTGACCGTGAAGAAGCTTTCATCGGCCAGGGTATTCTGCGTGCGCCCGCGGTATTGCTTGCGCGACCGAATTAGCAACAGAAGCGCGCGTGAGAGAGCTGATACCCAATCAGCAGAAGCCCGCCGGTGACCGCTAGCGGGATCGCCGCGCCAACCAGCGCGGCGATCCGCGTCGCGCGGTTCTTAAGGGTTCGTACCGCAAGGGCGATGAGGGCGATGCCGGCGGCGGGAAGCACGAAAACGATGGCCGGCATGAGTATTGGGAGCAGCGCTTGCGACGCTCGCGGGGACTCGATGGCGACCAGCGCGAGTGCGATGGCGACGATTGTGAAAATAGGTGCGACGATTCTTGCGTCGTTGCGCAGCATCGTATTTGCTCTGGCGCTCGGGATGATGAGGAACAGCGCGGCCGCGCAGACACCGTAGGCGATCGCGGCGAAGCCGCATGCAGGGAGAAAGAAGTCTGGGTCGGTCAAAAATTCCGCGATGCGATCAACCTCCTTGAATCACGACGCGGTTGGAGGCGGCGCGCCAAACCACCGACGCAATGCCCGCGAAGAGGACGAGCCATAGCATCTGGACGGCGATCGCGACCGCCCATCCCGACGCAGGAATGACGCCGACGTAGATCAGCAGCGGCGTCGAGTAGATGGCTGCAAACGGCAGCGCAAAGACGAGACGGCCGAAGATCCCGGGGAAGAACATCAGCGGAATGATCTGACCGGAGAGCAGGTCGGAGGACCAGCGCACGATCAGTTGTGCGGCAAACGTCTCCAGCGTCCAGAACGCGATGCAGTTCATCAAGAAATTCAGAAAAAAGTTGACCCCGTAGCCAATTACGAAGGCCAGCAGAAATACCGCGAAGGTTGCAGGCGATGGTACGTCGATACGCACGAGCAGCAGCGCGCAGAGCAACGACGGGATTACGAGCAGTGCGTGCAGCGCCGTTTGCCCGAGCCCGTCGCTGAAGAAGTAGAACGGAACGCTGATCGGCTTCATCAAGTCGGTCGCAATCGTCCCTTCGCGGAGTTTTTCGCGAATCAACCGCGTCGCATCCACCTCGAGAATCAGCGACATCAGCATCGCAACGGTGGCGTAAGTAATCATGCTGTGCAAGGGAAGGTCGATCGGCGCCGCGTTTTGTGCGTAGAGCGCCGTCCACAGTGAGCGCAAAATGTAGACCCGCAGGACCAGCGAGCCGATCTCGGTGAGCACCTCGATCCGATAGGTGGCCTCGCGCGCGAACGCTTTTTTTGCGAACTCGACGTAAGGAAGGATCGCGGCTTCCACAGGTTGCTAGCGGCCTTTTTGCCGCTTGATCGCCGCTTGGCGACGGTGCTCCATCTCTTCCAACTCCAGCATCATAACGTCGACGACCTTGTCGACCTCCGCCACCTGCGTCGGCGGAGGCTCTTCACCCGATCGCCGCGGAGGCGGCTTGGCGTTGCGGTGTTCCTCGATCACGGCGTCCTGGGCGTGAGCTTTGCGCAGGAACTTGGAATACGTTTGGGCCGCGCGGCCGCGCGCATCGTCGGTCCCCTCGATGTTGAAGACGTCGGCAAAGAACTGCATCTTCGCATGAATCTCGGGCGCTTTGTCCGGCGAATAGACCCGGGCCGGATCGCCGAAAGCGATGTGCTGCATCGGTACGCTCTCGCCTTTTCGCAGCCGGGAATTTACGTGCACGATCCCGCCCAGCGCGACGCCGCTCCCATCTTCGAGCGTCGCTCCGTTGAAAATTTTCGCGCCGCTTGCCACGAAGCAGCCGTCGCCGATCGTGGCGCCGACGACGTAAGCCTGCGGACCGACGATGCAGCGGCTCCCGACCTTCAGCGGGAACTGCAAGACGCTGCCGCCGCTAGCTTTTAAAACGGCGTTCTCCATCACTACGGTATCGGCGCCGATCGTTACCGGCGCGCCCTCCGCGACGATGACGGCCCCGTGGAGCACGGCGCAGCCGGCCCCGATCGTCACCTCTCCGGCGATCGTCGCCGTTGGCGCGACGTACGCACCGGAATGAACTTTCGGTCTCTTCGTACCGCTGGACAGTATCACGATGCACCCTCCTCCGGGCGGCGTTCGTATCCTTCGAGGTAGATGCGTCGAATGATCGATTCCAAGTCCGGCTCCTCCAAGCTCACGTCTTCGACGCTGTAGCGCTCACTCGCTTGCCGCACCAGCCGGTCGGCCCGCTCCAGATTCCGGTCGAAGCGAAAGCGCGCGCTCGAATCCTCGATCCCGGTCAGTTGCGCGCCGTCGAGTTCGGGATGCGCGACCGGTTCGCTAAAGCGCACGACGAGCGTGCGGAATCGCCCGTATTCGCCCTTGATGCGGTCGATGTCGCCGTCGTAGATCAGCGTGCCGCGGTCGATGAGGACGATCCGGCGGCAGAGCCGCTCGACGTCGGCCAGGTCGTGCGTCGTCAAAACGATCGTCGCGCCGCGCTCGGCGTTAATTCTGGCGATGAACTCCCGGATCGCCTGCTTCGCAACGACGTCGAGTCCGATCGTCGGTTCGTCCAGGTAGACGACCTTCGGGCCGTGCAGCAGCGCTGCCGCGAAATCGCCGCGCATTCGCTGCCCCAGCGAGAGCTGGCGGACCGGCGTGCGCAGGAAGTCGTCCATTTCGAGAATGTCGACGAACTCTTTGAGGTTCTTGCGGTAGCGATCGGGCGGAATGGCGTAGATCGCTCGCAGCAACTCGAACGAATCGATCAGTGGCAGGTCCCAATAGAGTTGGCTTCGCTGGCCGAAGACCACGCCGATATTGCGCGCGTTCTCTTTACGGCTCTTCCACGGCACCAGCCCGGCGACGCGTACTTGGCCCGACGTGGGGACGAGAATCCCGGTGAGCATCTTGATCGTGGTGGACTTGCCGGCGCCATTGGGGCCGATGTACCCGACCAGCTCCCCTGGCTCCAACGCAAAGCTAACGCCGCCGACCGCTACGCGATCTTCATATTGGGGCGAAAAGAGGGAGCGCAACGCGCCGAGGGCTCCCGGCGTGCGCTTTGCGGTGCGGAAGACCTTGCGCAGGTCGCGCGCTTCAACGATCGGCAGGACACGGCGATTCGTCACTCCATATTCCTTTTCCGGTGATCGTCACTATCTCGAATGAGTATGGATCCGGCGCGCTCGCCGTTGCGGAGCGGGCGGCCCGAGCATTGGGTTACCGCTACGTCGACCGGCAGTTGCCGGTCGTGGTTGCCAAACGGCTGCGCATCACGCCCGAGGAGGTCGAAGCCAGCGAAGATTCGCGGCGCACGCTGGGCGAACGGCTGGTCGACAGCCTCGAAAGGGCGACGCCCGAAACGGCGCAAGCGTCGGCGGCCGAACCGTTGGACGAAGAGCTGGTCGCAGCCGTCGCGGCTGCGGTGCGAGAGTACGCCGCCAAAGGGAACTGCGTTATCGTGGGCCGCGGCGCGTTTGCGATCCTCGGCGCCCGTCCAGACGTTCTGCGCGTCTTCATGCACGCCCCGCGCGAGTGGCGCGTCGCGCACGTGATGGAAAGCACGCACG
>JBEKRW010000196.1:0-5051 GCA_049517595.1 Candidatus Cybelea sp.
GAAGCGAAGGGAGTCGTGGAGCGCTTTCCGCGGGGGCGCCTCGTCCTATGCAAGGAGAGCGGTCACCTGCCGATGATGGAAGAGCCGGAGATCGTCACCGCCGCCCTGCGTGCGTGGCTTAGCGAATGACCGGATACTTGGAGCGGTGGAAAAGATTGTAGACGAAGAGGCCGCCGAGGATGATGGTGGCGATGACGGCCGCGACGACGAGCGCTTTGAGCGCGATAACGAGAAGATGGGCGACGACGACCAGCAGGATGATGCCGACGGCAATGACCGCGGTGAGTTTTAGGAAGAGCGCGAGCGTAGGGTTCACGTCGTCATCTACCACGCGCCTCGGGCACAGGTTTCACTCTTTGAGCAGATTGAGATGGTCGAGTGCTCGGTAGCCGGCGGCGATCGAGGCGCCCGCGTCGATCGTTCCGTCGGCCAGCATCTCTCGAAGGCGGGATAGGGAGGCAAGCTCGACTTGAAGGTGCTCGGTGACGTCGAGCTGCGGCTCGCGGGTCCGGCGCGCGTCGAAGCCGACGAAAACGTAGGCGCGCGCCGTCGAGCGTACCGGCTCCGGCAGATAGATGGCAGCCGGCTCGCAGCGCGCGACCTCGTAGCCGGTCTCCTCGGCGAGTTCTCGCAACGCGCACTCTTGTGGCGCCTCCCCCTCGATCAGCATTCCCGCCGGAAGCTCGAGGTGAATCGAATCGGCCCCGTAGCGATACTGCCGAACGAGTATCACCTGCCGGTCCGTCGTCAGGGCGAGAATCGTGACGAACCCAAACGACTCGCGCACGTAGTAGTTCGAGACGATGGTCCCGTCGGGAAGCTCCAACTCGTCTGCGCGTAAGCGCATGTACGGCGAATCTACGACGTAGCTCGAGCTGCGTACGCGCCACCGCGGCTTATCCATACCGCACAACTATCGACGAAGCGTTTGCGCCTCCTTTCGCGAAGTCGGTTTTATGACGGAACGAATAGTGGTTGCCGGCGGGGGAACGATGGGTGCCGGCATCGCGTTCCTCGCGGCCAAGGCGGGCTACGACGTCGAGATCGTCGAGCCGCAGGCGGCGGCGCGCGAACGAGCGTTGCTCGAGATCGCGCGCCAGGCGGAGCGATCGGGCGATCCTTCGATCGGACGACGCGT
Organism: Candidatus Cybelea sp.; assembly: GCA_049517595.1. Lineage (GTDB taxonomy): Bacteria > Vulcanimicrobiota > Vulcanimicrobiia > Vulcanimicrobiales > Vulcanimicrobiaceae > Cybelea. Next base: position 1,139 of record JBEKRW010000196.1, read on the forward strand.
GGCGTGCACCGACGCCGTCCCTGCTCGCAGCGACGCGATGCTTGCCATCGAAGCCGTTTCCGAGCGCTTCGAAATCAAGCGCGACGTTTTTGCTGCTTTGGCGGCTGCGCTTCCGCCGGATGCGCTCCTTACGACCAATACTTCGTCGCTCTCCGTCGGCGAGCTCGCCGATGCCGTCTCGCATCCGCAGCGAGTCCTCGGGCTGCACTTCTTCAATCCTCCGGTTCGAATGCAGCTCGTCGAAGTCGTACGCGCACCGCAGACCGGTGACGATGCGCTCGACCGTGCTTTCGAGATCGTCGAGCGTCTTGGAAAGACGCCGGCTCTCACGGCCGACACTCCCGGATTCATCGTCAACCGCGTGGCTCGGCCGTTCTATCTGCAGGCGCTGCGCGCGCTCGAGCGCGGGGTGGCTTCGGTCGAAGAGCTCGACGCACTCGCGCGCGCGGTTGGCTTTCGCATGGGGCCGTTCGAGCTGATGGATCTCATCGGACTCGACGTGAATCTTGCGACCAGCGAGTCGATCTATGCGCGCACGGAGGCTCGGCGCTTCGAGCCGGTGGAGCTTCAGCGCCGCATGGTCGCTGAAGGTTTGCTCGGGAGAAAGACCGGCGCCGGATTCTACGCGTATCGCGACGGCAAGGCCGAGAGATTCGAACTCGACGTGCCGGCACCGGCGCAGGAACCAAACGATGAAGAGATCGTCGCCGTCGTCGGCTTCGGTAATCGCGCCGACGAGCTGGCGGAGATGCTCGAGCACGCCTACCATAACGTGCTGCGCATCGACAACGACGAGTTGTTCGACGAGCTTGCCGCCCAGCCGACGATGCTGATCGACACCGGCGACGGAACGTCGGATCGCGGCGACGCCATCGCCCGGCTCGAAGCCTCGCTCGAACCGGAGTGCGTCATCTTTACCGACGCGTACGCGACAAACGTCGCGGCGTGTGCGGCTCGGTTACGCCATGCGGAGCGGTTGGTGGGCTTCGGCGTGCTCGGGTCGTTGTCGGCCGTGGATGCCGTCGAGATCGTCAACTCCGAGCATGCGTCGGACGACGCACTCGAGCTGGCGCAGGAACTCTTCGCAACCATCGGCAGGGCCACCGTGCTCGTTGAAGACGTTCCGGGACTCTTTCTCGGACGGACCGTCGGCTCGATCGTCAACGAGGCGATGATTGCAGTTGCGGAGGAGGTCGCGACGCCCGAAGATATTGATGAAGCAATGCAGCTAGGAGCCAACTACCCCGCCGGCCCGATCGCATGGGGACGTGAAATCGGCGGCACCCGCCTGCGCCGCATCTTGAAGCGCCTGGCCGAAGCCGAAGGCGATCAGTTCGCGGCGCATCGTTCCGTTTGGCTTCTCGACATGGAAGAGTCGCCGGCGCCCGAGGAGAGTCTGCCGCAATGAGCCGCGACGTTTGGGTTGTCGATGCCGTGCGCACGCCGATCGGCCGCCTTGGCGGCGCGCTGGCAACCGTTCGTCCCGACGACCTTGCCGCGATCGCATTGCGGGCGGTCGTCGAGCGAACCGGCATCGCTCCGGCGATCGTTGAGGACGTTTACTTCGGCGCTGCCAATCAAAGCGGCGAAGATAACCGAAACGTCGCACGCATGGCGGCGCTCTTGGCGGATTTCCCGATCGGCGTGCCCGGCGTTACCGTCAATCGGCTGTGCGGCTCGAGCCTCCAGGCAATTAACTCGGCTGCGCAAGCCATTGCGTTTGGCGAAGGCGACGTGATGATCGCCGGGGGCGTCGAATCCATGACGCGCGCACCCTACGTTTTGCCCAAGAGCATTGCGCCGTACGCTCGAGACCAGCGGCTCTTCGATACCGTTCTCGGCTGGCGGATGATCAATCCGAAGATGCCGCCCCAGCATACGGTTTCGCTCGGCGAGACGGCCGAGAACGTCGCACGAGAATACGGCATTACGCGCGAAGATCAAGACCGTTTCGCATTCGAATCCCAGATGAAGTGCAAAGCGGCAACGCAACATAACGCATTTGCCGATGAGCTGGTCGCCGTGCCGATCGAGGACGGGCCACTCGCAACCTCCGTGACGAGCGACGAACATCCGCGTCCGGAGACGACGTTGGAGCGGCTGGCGAAACTACAGCCGGCCTTTAGGAGCGACGGCACGGTGACGGCCGGTAACTCGTCGGGCATCAACGACGGCGCGGCGGCGCTCCTGCTTTGCGAGGCGCAGACGGCGCGTCGCGTGGGCCTGCGACCGATGGCGCGGATCGTCGCATGTGCCGCCGTGGGCGTCGCTCCCGACGTGATGGGGCTGGGACCGATACCGGCGACGCGCAAAGCGCTCGCGCACGCGGGCCTGACCGTCGAGCAGCTCGATCTCGTCGAAATTAATGAAGCCTTCGCATCGCAGGCCGTCGCATGCATGCGCGAGCTGGGGCTGGACCCCGGCAAGACGAACGTCAACGGCGGCGCGATCGCGCTGGGACACCCGCTGGGAGCAAGCGGCGCGCGCATCGCGACGACGCTCCTGCACGAAATGGCTCGGCGAAAGGCGCGCTTCGGCCTGGCGACGATGTGCATCGGTGTCGGTCAGGGCATCGCAACGGTATTCGAGCGGGTGGAGTAGAAGGCGTTTGCCATGACGACTGCGCCAACCATGACCAAGACGCAACTGCTCATCGGCGGAGCCTGGCGAGATGCTTCCGATGGCGGCACGTACGAAGTCCGCAACCCGGCCACGGGGGTGAAGCTCGCCGACGTCGCGGAAGCTACGCGCGAGGATCTCAACGACGCGGTCGATGCGGGCCGCCGCGCGTTCGACACCGGCAAGTGGGCCTCGATGGCGGCCTCAAGACGCGCAAAGATTATCTATAAACTCGCTCAACTCATCGGCGAGCGTTCGGCCGACTTGGCGTTATGCGAGGTTCGCAACAACGGCAAGACCGTCGGTACCGCTAAAGGCGAGCTCAGCGCAATCGTGGATTGCTTTGAGTTTTATGCCGGCGCGGCAACGAAGAATTACGGCGAAACGTTGCCGCCGCCACTGCCGACGTATCTCGCCAATACCGTACGCGAGCCGGTCGGCGTCGTCGGCGCGATCGTGCCGTGGAACTTTCCGTTGCTGCTGGCTTCGTGGAAGGTTGCGCCGGCGCTCGCTGCAGGCTGCACGATCGTGCTCAAACCGGCGCACGTTACGCCGCTGACGGCGATTGAGTTGGGCAAGATTGCGCTCGAAGCGGGCGTACCCGAAGGCGTTCTCAACGTCGTCACCGGCTCGAAAGGGCTGGGAAGTTGGCTGGTCGATCATCCGGCCGTCGATAAAATCGCGTTTACCGGCTCGACCGACACGGGGCGCATCGTCGCGGCGGCTGCGGCGCGTACGCTTAAGCGCGTAACGTTGGAGCTCGGCGGAAAATCGCCGTCCGTAGTGTTTGACGACGCCGACCTCGACGCTGCCGTCGCTGGTGCGCTGTACGGCGTCTACTATAACGCGGGCCAGTGTTGCGAGGCGCGTTCGCGCATTTTGCTGCAGTCCGGCATTTACGACCGATTCGTCGAACGCTTCGCGGAGAAAGCGCAGCGACTGCGCGTCGGCGACCCCGAAGATCCGCAGACGCAGATCGGAGCCATCACGACGTCCGAGCAGTTCGAGAAGATTCGCTCGTACTGCGAGATTGGCGCGGCCGAAGGCGCACGAGCTCTTTTCGGCGGCGGCGCACCCGACCTCGGCCAAAGTTTTGCGTCGGGAATGTTCTGGAGTCCGACGGCCTACGAAGCCAACAACGATCACCGGATCGTGCGTGAGGAGATCTTCGGTCCGGTCGCCGTGTTGGTACGCTTCGAAGACGAAGCCGAGGCGATCGCGCTCGCAAACGACAGCGAGTATGGTCTGGCCGCCAGCGTCTGGACCTCGAATATCGGACGCGCGAATCGCGTCG
>JBEKRW010000197.1:0-5025 GCA_049517595.1 Candidatus Cybelea sp.
TATGTTCATCAATCTGGGCAACAACGCCAGGCTCGACGGGATGGGATTCGCTCCCATCGGCAAGGTCACTAGCGGAATGTCGAACGTCGACCACATCTACTCCGGCTACGGCGAGGTGCCCGACCAAGATTTGATCGCGGCACAAGGCAATGCCTATCTCAAGAAAGCGTTTCCGAAATTGGACTACATCAAAACGGCTCGAATCGTAACATCGCCGTAGCTTGGGGGGAACCCATGGCCTTCTTCGATCGATCGAACTCGATAGCAAAGCCCGGCTTCAATCGGTGGCTGGTGCCCCCCGCGGCGCTCTGCATCCACCTCTGTATCGGCGAGGCGTACGCCTTTAGCGTCTTTACCAAGCCGATGTCACAAGCGATCGGCATCACCGCTCCAGCACCCGGCGTCGATTGGACGGTGCCCGAACTCGGATGGATCTTCAGCCTTGCCATCCTGGTCCTCGGGCTCTCCGCGGCGTTCGGCGGTAAGTGGGTGGAGCGCGCGGGCCCGCGCAAGGCGATGCTCGTCGCTGCAGTCTGCTTTAGCGGCGGCTTGATTCTTGCCGGCATCGGCGTCAACGCGCACCTGTTGTGGCTCGTGTATCTCGGCTACGGCGTCGTCGGCGGATGCGGTCTCGGCATCGGTTACATCTCGCCCGTCTCGACGCTGATCAAATGGTTTCCCGACCGGCCGGGCTTGGCAACCGGCACGGCGATTATGGGCTTTGGCGGCGGCGCGATGATCGGTGCGCCGCTCTCCGTCCTTCTCATGAAACACTTCGCGAACGCATCGGGCACCGGGGTTGCACAAACGATGATCGTGCTGGGCGTCGTTTATTTCATCTGGATGTTCGCCGGCTCGCTGATCGTGCGAATCCCGCAAGACGACTGGAAACCGGCCGGCTACGTTGCGCCGGCCGCATCCCAAGCAATGATCACGAGCAAGAACGTCGTGCTCGAAGCGGCGTTACGGACGCCGCAGTTCTATCTCCTCTGGCTCGTGCTGTTCTTGAACGTCACCGCCGGAATCGGGGTGATCGGCCAAGCCTCGCTTATGATCCAAGACATCTTCGGAGTGACGGCCGTCGCGGCGGCCGGGTTCGTCGGGCTGATCAGCCTTTTTAATATGGGGGGCCGAATCTTCTGGGCGTCACTCTCGGATTTCATTGGGCGCAAGAGAACCTACGCGATCTTCTTTATCGTTGGGGCCGTCCTCTACGCTTTCGTGCCGACGTGGGGACATCTGCACGCGATCGTGCTCTTCGTCGTATCGTTTCTGTTGATTATCACGATGTACGGCGGCGGCTTCGCGACGGTCCCCGCATATTTGCGGGATCTCTACGGAACCGTCAACGTCGGCGCGATCCATGGCGCGTTGCTGACGGCTTGGTCGGCCGCCGGAATCGCGGGGCCAGTGCTGATCAACTATATCCGGGAGTACGAAATCCACCACGGCGTCGCAAAAGCCGATGCCTACTCCGTGACGATGTACTTGATGGCGGCGCTCCTGGTCGTCGGGCTCCTCTGCGATCTATCCGTTCGTCCAGTCGCGGAACGCTATCATCTCGAAGCGCCAGCCCAAACCTGAGGTTTTTATAACGATGGATCAACTTGAAGAACGCATGCGACCCGAAGACAGCAACACGACGATGCTCGTCCTGGCGTGGCTTTGGGTCGGGTTACCGCTGGCCTGGGGAATCGCCGTCACGATCAACAATGCGGCGAAGCTCTTCCAGTAGTTCGTGAGCTTTACGTCGGTCGATGAGTATCTCGCTGCGCAGCCGGCTGCCGCGCAAGCCGCGCTTCGGCGGGTCCGTGCGGCGATCCGCGAAGCGCTCCCGCAAGCGCAGGAAGTAATCTCCTATAACATTCCAGGGTACAAGCTCGAGGGTGCTTCGGTGCTGCAGTTTGCCGCATCGAAAGAGCATTACGCGCTCTACCTCGCCACCAAACCGATTCTGGAAGCCTTCGAAAACGAACTCCGGAACTGTACGGTCGGTAAGGGTACGATCCGCTTTTCATACGCAGATCCCGTACCTGAAGCCCTGATCCAACGCATTGCGCGATTTCGCGCCGAACGCACGTAACGCCGCGCCGCCGAAGCCACCCGCCGGACTGGAGATAGCACGATGACAATAGCTCTGGGCGCCATCTTTGCCGCGCTGGTCGCCGTCGTTCAGCCCGCGCAGACGGCGACCGGTATTCCGCTAGACGCTGCGTGGAAGGTGACGATCTACGATCTCGCTCGTTCGAAGTTCCACCATCCGGCGTGGGGCTGGCAGCATTCCGAACGCAACTATCGCATCGCGCTGGAGCTTGCGAAAGGCGACGGCTTGCGCGTCGACACCGACGTTCTCTTCGCTGCCGCGTTCCTGCACGATATGGCGGCGTTCATGCCGTGCGTGGACACAAAGCTCGAGCACGGCGAGTGTGCGGCGCAGCAGACCGGTGCCATCCTGCGCGCCGCCGGGTTCCCCATGGAGAAGCTCGCCGCCGTTGAGGCGGCCGAACGCGGCCACATGTATTACAGCAACCCGGGAAAGCAACCGGAGGCGATCGTCCTTCACGACGCCGACTCACTGGATTTTTTGGGTGACATCGGTGCCGCGCGAATGATATCGCTAGCGGGTGCGAGTGCGGAGAGCTTCGTTCGCGAGGTCAAGACGCTGCGTTCGTTCGTGCACGACATCCCGCCGCGGCTCATCACGAAGACGGCGCAAGCCATGGGCGCCGTGCGCGCCGCCGAGCTCGAGCGCTTCCTCGATACGCTCAACACCGAGACGTTCGACGGCCAGGCGATGTAGCCCGAGGGCTTGACAATCGGAGATACTTAACAGTAGTGTTATATAACACTATGGTTAATGGTTCTCAGAATCTCGATGCCGTGTTCGCCGCGCTCGGCGATCCCGTCCGAAGACAGATCGTCGAGCGGCTCGCTCGCGGGCCCTTGTCGGCCGGCGATATTGCATCGGGTTTTTCCATATCGCAGCCCGCCATCTCGAGGCACCTTCGGGTGCTTGAAGAGTCGGGGCTGCTCGAGCGGCACGTGCTGGGCCGCGTGCACCGCTGCACGCTATCGCCGGCCGCGATGAAAGCCGCCTCCGGCTGGCTCGATAAGCAGCGCACCTTCTGGACGGCCGCCCTCGATCGCCTCGGCGATCTCCTTGCAGAATCTCCCAAACGAAAGAAGATACGATGAGTACTACACGTACGCCGGTCGCACCGGCACTCGTACTGCGCCGCACGTATGCGGCTCCGCGCCAACGCGTTTTCGACGCCTGGACGAAACCCGAACTCGCGATGAAGTTTCTCGGCACGGGCGACGTTACCGTCCCCGAAGCCCAAATGGACGTACGGACCGGAGGCTCTTACAAGGTCGTGATGCTGATGGCCAACGGCGAGCGCTGGAACGTCGGTGGCACGTACCGCGAGGTATTTCCACCCGAACGGCTGGTTATGACCTGGCGCTGGGAAGAAGATAAACCCGAAGACGAGCACGACACGCTCTTGACGCTCGAGTTCAACGAGCACGACGGCGGAACGGAACTCGTCCTCACCCACGAACAGTTCGCCAGCGAAGATTCACGCGATTCGCACCAAGAGGGCTGGACTAAAATCATCGAACAGCTCGGCTCGACTCTCTAACGAAGGACGAAACGAAATGACGACCGCTCACAGAACCGGCACGCGTCAGGAGTGGATCGCGGCGCGACTCGAGCTGCTCGAGGCCGAGAAAGAGCTGACGCGGCGCAGCGACGAGCTGGCGCGGCGGCGGCAAGAGCTGCCGTGGGTTCGAATCGACAAAGACTATCGCTTCGAGACCGGCGAGGGCACGGTGTCGCTTGCCGATCTCTTCAAAGGGCGCTCGCAGCTCCTCGTCTACCACTTCATGTTCGGGCCCGATTATACGGCCGGGTGTCCGTCGTGTTCGTCGATTGCCGACGGCTTCAACGGCATCGCCGTGCACCTCGCGAATCACGACGTCATGCTCTGGGCGGTGTCGCGCGCTCCGATCGAAAAGCTGCAGGCGTACAAGAAACGCATGGGGTGGAGCTTCCCGTGGGCGTCGTCGTCGGATAGCAGCTTCAACTTCGACTTTCAGACGTCGCAGACCAAGGAACAGCAGCAGTCGGGAACCGGCGAATACAACTTCGCACGCAGCGACATGCGCGATTGGCTCGCGACCAGCGACGATAACTCGTGGTCGGGCCGGTTTGCGTCGAGCACGGGAACGGACGTGCCGACGTACATGCAAGAGTTGCCGGGCGTAAGCGCGTTCGTGCTCCACGACGGCGTCGTGTACCACACGTACTCGGCCTACGCACGCGGCGTCGACGGCTTATGGAACATGTACCAGTGGCTCGATCGCGCGCCACGCGGGCGCAACGAGAACTTCGACGACGCTCCGTGGTTCCGCCGCCACGACGAGTACGGCAACTAACCTACCAAGGACTGGCCGGGACCTCCGCAAAACCCCCGTCGAGGTTGCTCCAGAGCGGAGGATTACGTGCAGCGCGTATTTTGGATTACTCTTATCCCGTTGGTCTTACTCGTCGCGTGTTGGAGAGCGCCGTCCCCGGCACTCCCGGCGTTACCCGCCGGAACGAAGGCGAACGCGCAAGGCACGCGACCCGCGATCAGCAGGATCCAGCACGTCGTCTTTATCGTTCAAGAGAACCGGACGTTCGACAACCTCTTCGGAGGTCCGAACCCATTCCCGCAAGCCACGGCTGCGGACAGCGGCGAGGCCGTCGACGGCGATAAAGTCGATACAATCAAGCTCAAACAGGTCGAGCTCGCAACCTACACCGGCACGGAGGATCCCGACAACTACCATCGTGAGTGGCTGTGGGCGTGCCATCCGTCGGCGGGGCCGCCATTTACGGTCGGCAAGAAGGCGCCATGCCGGATGGACGGTTTTAACATCGCCGCATCGCCGCATCCCAATTACACGCCACCGGCCTCCGTCGGCTCGATTTACTCCTACGTCGACTACAAAGAGACCAAGCCCTATTGGGATATCGCGCGG
>JBEKRW010000198.1:0-5025 GCA_049517595.1 Candidatus Cybelea sp.
CGTCTCGGCTTTGATTCGCTCGACCTTTTCCTTGGGAGCGTTGACGATCTGCGCCACAACCTTCTTTAGGTCGTCCAGCGGGATTAAAGGCTGTAGCGGCTGCTTAGGCTTCACGGTCAGATTGTAGCACGGAAGGAGCAAAGAGCTTTAAAGACGAGACATCGGCATGGGGTTCGTCCTCGTCGTTGGCGTGCTGCTCCTGATGTTTCTCGGCCTCGGCAGCGCACTTCTCATGTCGGGGTACCGCCACGGAAAGGCGGTGGTCTTATGGACCGCGGTGGTGATACTCGTCGTCCTTCTTCCCCTTGCCGCGGTGTCAGCATTTTTTACAATCGCCTGCTGGACAGGCGGCGGTTGCATTTGAGTCCCGTGACGGTAGGGCGCGAGGGAAGGCTTGGTTTCCTCCCCTCCGCTCAACCTGGCTGCTTAGCCAAGTATGTTACGCCCTGCCAGAGGGGTAGTGGGTCAGTTAGATATTTGTCGCACCGGTCTTGCAGGCAAGAGGCAAGCTGACTGCCGATCGGTTAGATGCTGCCGGCAGCCGTAGCAAACAGTGTGCTCAGATGGGTCCCTAGGAGCTTAACGGAAATGAGGGCGGCCATCGCGACCAGCGTGATCATTAAGCCGTACTCAACCATGGTCGCACCCTCGTCGTCCCGGATGAAAACCCAGAATGTAGAAATTGTCGTACCCCCGCAATAAGCTGGCTGCGCGCGTTAATACGTTAACGTAGCCACGAGCTGCGATGTTCCACAATTACTTTTGCGGCTGCCAAGCACTAGGCGGGCAGACAGAGCACGGGGATGCGAAGGGCATCCCTAGCAACCGATCCCTTTTCTAAAAAGCTAGGCGGGGCGAACCCTGCTTTGCAATCGCCCCGACCTGGGGACCACCGTCTTATACGGAGCCGGCGGTATTGTTGAAAAGCGTTTGTAGGTTGATGCCGAGAGCCGAAACCCCTACGAGGGCGACCATCGCGATCAGAGCTACGAGTAGGCCGTATTCCACCATCGTCGCACCATCCTCGTCGTTAGCCAGAGTGCGCGCGATGCGGGCAAGAGTCCTGAGCATATCTCCCCTTTGCTGATTGGAATTCTAGGTAAGAAGAAGCGCCTGCTACTTTTATCGGCCTGACTCAGCACTTTCCTGAGCCCCGCTAGCCCAATTGGGCCGATTTTTTCGGGGCAGCTCAAACCGTCTCAGGGTAGCGCCAGGGCGGTCCCTTGGGTCCGAACGTAATATTGCGCGTCCGGCCCAGCTTCGCGACGAACGCGATTTACAACCAGCCCAAGCAGATTGGTGATCCCAAGGCTTTCGACATACGAAACGGCCTCGCGAGCAAGCTCCGCGTTCGTGGTCGCCGCCGAAACCACGAGGATCGTGCCGTCGAGCTTCTCCGCGATGGCTGCGGCATCGACGACGGGCATGATCGCGGGAAGGTCGACAATAATTCTCTGATAGCCCTCCGCCTCAGCGTTACGCAACAGAGCGTCGAGGTCGCCCGATTGCAGAAGCAGAGCCGGAGCCGCGAGAGGCGTCCCGCTCGTTAGAAGGTCCAGCCCTCGAACTGCCGTCTTTCGAACGCTCTCAACCAAGGTTGACGCACCGCTGAGGACGTCCGTAAGGCCGGAATCGTTGGTGGCGTTCAGGAGCTTGTGCAGCGTCGGTCGCCGGAGGTCCCCGTCGATCAAGAGCACCCGCTGCTGCATCTCAGCCAACGTCCAGGCCACGTTGATCGCCAGCGTACTCTTTCCGTCGCCGGCGCGAGGACTCGTGAACGCGATGGATCGCAGATCGCTAGGTCTCGAAAACCAGATCGACCTCACGAGCTTCAAAAGCGATTCGAGCGCGATGGCACGCAGCCATGGTAGCGACTGCTCGTCGCTTGCGTCGAGGTCGGGAAGCACGCCCAGCACGTAACGCCCAAAGGTCGCACGGATCTCCGCTTCACACCTCGCGCGCCTATCTAGGTAATCTAGAATGACAATGAGCGTCGAGGCGAGGATCAAACTGACTAGGGCACCGATTAGCAGGATCGCCAGGCGGCTGGGATGTGAAACGGCGTCGTCCGGATTGGCCGGCTGCGTGATGGTGACGTCGCTGATAGCGGTGCTCTTTGCGATCATCGCGTCGCTCATACGTTGCTGCAGCGCTCCGTAGACGGCCTCTGCCTGTCGCGCATTTCGCTCTAGTGCCGCCAGCTGCAGCGTCTCGTCGGGTAACAACTTAATCTTTCCCAAGAGTGACTTCCGCTGCGCCGCGACTTCGCCGAGGCCGGCCTCGTCCGACGCGATCTGCGCACGATATCCGTCGGCCTGCTGTGTAAGTTGCTCGTAGGCCGGATTGACGACCGTGCTCGTCCCGGAAACCACGGTCGCGGGCTCTTGCGCTATTTGCTTTTCGATCTGTTGCTTTTGATCCAAAAGCGCAATGACTGCCGGGTGCTGCTCCGTGTAGAGCTTGCGGGCCGCGCCCAGCTGCGTGTCGACCTGAGCGAGCTGCGTGCGCAGTTCCTGGACGACCGGGTTTGGCGACAGCGACTGGGAGCCCGATGTCGTTGGGTTCATCGCGTCGGATTGAGCTACGTCACTGCGCAGCTCCGCGGCGGCCTGGCGGCGGTCGAGGTTGAGTTGGCCCGCCTTCACGTCCAGGGTCGTAAGGGCGTTGACGGTCGCTTGGGCTTGCGTGCTCATGTCTGCCACTTGATGGCTCTTCTGAAAGGCGCTTAACGCGCTATCCGCGGCATGTTGCCGACCCGCGGCTTCGGGCATCTCCGCGGAAAGGAAGTTCAACGCGGTCTCCGCCTGTGTAGCCACGAGATTGCGTTCGTGCTGGATGAAAGCGGTAGCGAACGCGTTTGCGATGCGTGCCGACATTTCGCGGCTCGCCCACGTTGCAGAGATCCGGATGATCGAGGTATTGTTGACCGGTTCGATCCTAACGCGCGACAGTAGCGCCTTGTCCGAAGTCTTCAGCCCCAGCTGCGCGATGACCTGACTAGCGACGGGCCCCTCCGACATCAGTTCGGCGTAGGTTTCACCCGACTGAATTCCCGAGACGATCATGAGCGCATTGAGGATAGGCAGGTTCGTCGGAGCGTCCGCGCCGCTTGGCTGCCGCCCCATTCCGACGATAACGCTGGCGTCGCTCGTATACATCTTCGGGGTCACCAGAATAGTGAGGATGAGAAGCCCCAGCAACGATCCAAGCGCGATCAGAAATAGCCTTTTGCGCCGGTTGAAGATGCCGGCCCATTCCTGGAAAAGGGCATATGCGTCGCGCACGGGAGGCCTTTGCGCCGAGCCGACGGCAGACCGGTAAACGTCGATCATAATCTTAAATCCCTAAAACCAAACGAATGAAGTTCAGAATGCTGGAGCCACTCGTTCCCGGCTTCCTCGCCTGTGGCACGAAAACGACGTCTCCCTTTTGTAGCTTTGGATCGCCCGCGAGGTTGCCGTGTTCCAAGGCCGCATACATGTCAATTTCCTGCGTCGAGTTGCCGCCAGTGGGGTTTTTATGGCTAACGTATACGTGGCTCAGGTCGGACTGAGCCGCCGCGCTGTTCCCCGCCTTGGCGACCGCGATGCTCAGCCGGTCGCCCGCGTGCAGCAACACGTCGCCGGGATGATCGACCGCTCCGATCACCTCAACGGAGAACGGCTCGCGGGATTGCACGTACACGACAGCCTCGTCGGCGAGTGCGACATCCTGCGTGGCGTCGCCGTCGCGCAGCAACCCTTGAAGCGAAGCCGTCTCCACGGGGCCGCCGTCATTTTGTACCCGTGCGGTCGGGAGATCGCCGTCAACCGAACTGTCGAGCCCGCCGGCCGCGGCGATCGCATCAGATAACTTGGCATTGGACCGCAAGGCGTACTTGCCCGGCGACTTTACGTCGCCCAACACCAATGCGTTGATCTGGCCCTGCGTGGCGACTTCCACGGTTACGAGCGGATTGCGGATATATTGCCGCAGCGCCCGAGCGAGCATTTCCCGCGCCGCTTCCGTAGTTCTGCCCGCGACGTGGACTCGTCCAACGAGCGGAAGCTCGACGTACCCGTCGGGCAGTACGCTGACCGTTTGCGTCAGGGCCGACTCACCGTACACCGAAACCAGAAGTTGATCGCCTGGATGAATCACGTACGGCGACTGCGTCGCGATCGCGGCGCCCTCTGTTCCAGCAAAGCAAATCGCTAGGACGACCGAGGCAAACAGAATCAAGTGCTTCATAAACCCTCCATCAATACTGACCGAGACTTCCATCGTGGCGGCCACGATGAACGGTGCGCGCGAATAAATAGAGCGACGTAGGCATGAGGATCGCCGTAAGCCCGGCCATCCACGCTACCTCGATGCGCAGATCCCAAAGACTCGCGCCGTATACGGCGGCGCGAAAACCGTTGAGCGCGTGCGTGATGGGCAGCATCCAGCCAACCACCTGCAACGCGAGCGGCAACTTCGTCAACGGAAGATAGACGCCACCAAATAGGCTCGTCGCGCTGTTGACTGAGAATGCCAGCGGGCCGGTCTTCTTAAAGACCATCGTTGCCGCGGCAGCCAGCACCCCGATCGGCGAAACCGCGGCAATCGTTAGAATCAGAAAGACGCCGGCCGTGAGCCAGTTCATGTGGTGCAAGTTCAGGCCGAAGAGCAGCGCGAGGAGAAAATAGAAGACGACTCGCCCAAGCGTCAGCGTGAACGACCACAGCCCCGTCGACAGCACGATCAGCGAAAGGCTCGTCGGCGTCGCCAAGACTGCTTCCAGCGTACCCGTTGTCTGACCCTCACGGATCGACTCGGCGAAGCTGAGCATCGCATTGTTCTGGAACGTCACGAAGGCGAAGCTGACGACGAGGAAGGTAAAATAACTTCCGGTTTGCCCGTTAGCGCCGAAGGACGAAGAGGGCGCGACGATCATCGATAGATAGTAGGCGATCGTCACTTCAACGAAGATCGCGACCCACTGCGAGTGAAAATACGCCGGATACGACAGTGCGCAGCGCGCGTCTCGCACGAAGATGGCAC
>JBEKRW010000199.1:0-4980 GCA_049517595.1 Candidatus Cybelea sp.
GAGCTCCTGTAGCGTGTTGGTGTTCGTATCGGTGTAGAACAACGCGGTATTGGCGTCGGTCGTACCGATTGCCGCGAGCCCAAAGATTGCGCCCGCCGAGCCCGTGTCCACGACCTCCGTATCGAGTACCTTTCCCTGCGGCGTCATCTCGACCAACGTGTTGTTTGCCGCGTTCGCGACGATGAGGTTTCCGTTGGGCAACACCGTTTCGGCTACCGGTTCGTTGAGCGGAGAGCCCGTTTTAACCACCGTGGCGCACGTGGTCTTCGGGTACAAGCACGTGAACTTTTGGCAGCCGGGCTGAACGGTGATCTCGTCCTTCACCAGCAGAGCGCTGGCATGATTGACGGCGACGACGGTATTGCATGCGCCGTCGGCGATGTAGAGAGTGTCGGGCGGCTTCTTACCCTTGCAATTGCCGGTGGCCGGCGGAGCGCCGCACCAATACGATAGGCTCGATGGCCCCAGCGCGCTGGTCCCCGAGCCGCTAACGTCGAAGCCGTTAATCACTTCGAGGACGTGGTTGTCGCCGTATCCGCCGAGGCCGATATTGTCGACGCCTCCGGTGTCCACATTCCCGGTGAAGACCAACGTCGGTGAATAATCGTAGAGCGCCGGCGCGGCGCCGTCACCACCCGGCTCGGTTATCGGCGAACCGTATGTCTTTTTCAACTGCCCTTTTTGATTGATCCAGACCATCACTTTGCTCGTAAGCCCGGTGGCATAAACTTGGTTGCCAGTCGTAACCGCGTCCCCGTCGCATCCCTCGATTTTGGCGTTCTGAAAGAACGTGGTGGGCTTGGAGCTCGCCACCGGATTGAACTGCTCGATCGTCGTGCCGTTGCCGGCGTCGCCCGACGAGTCTTCGAAGTTGCAGACGAGGAGTTGCCCCTTCTTCAACTTTCCGTAGCTGGCTTGAACGACCGAAATGGCACGCGGGCCCATATCGCCGTTGGTGAGATCGACGGTAGAGCCGATCGTGACGTTCTTGGTGAGCGTCTTCAGAACGGACTTTTTGTCTACGGCTGACGGCACCGTAGCTCGGGAACCGGCAGCGTTCGAGTTGCCGGCCGGCGCACTCAAGGGCACCGCGGCGTTCCCGCCGCAGGCCGACGTTACGAGCGCCATCGCCATGGCGACCAAGATCGCGCGATTACCGCGTATGGGCATGCTCCAATCTCCTATCTATTGTTCGAGTTCGTGCAGCGTGTTGGTATTCGTATCGGTGTAGAAGAGCACCGTATTGCTATCGGTCTTACCGTTCGCAGCGACGCCGAAGATCCCGGGCGTCTTACTCTTATCCACTACCTTCGTATCGAGCACTTGACCCGCCGGCGTCATCTCGACCAGCGTGTTGTTTCCCGTGTTTGCGACGATCAGGTTTCCGTTGGGTAAAATCGCCATGGCAACCGGCTTGTCGAGCGGCGAGCCCGCTTTGACGAGCTTCGCGCACGTGGTCTTGGGATATAAGCACGTGAACTTCTTGCAGCCTGGCTGAACGGTGATTTCATCGGGCACCAGGAGGCTGCTGGCATGGGTGATTTCGACGACGGCATTGCAGGCGCCGTCGGCAACGAAGAGCTCGTCGGCCTTGTTATTGCAGGTCGGCGAACCAGGAAGAGAGCCGCACCAATATGCAATCCCCGACGGCCCCAGCGCGCTCCAGCCCGAACCCTTGTTGACGTCGAAGCCTTTGACTACTTCAGTTACGGTGTTCGTTCCGTAGCCGCCGAAACTGTAGCTGTCGAGCCCTCCGGTATCGGCGTTGCCCAGGTAGACGAACTCCGGCGAGTAGAGATAGAGCGGCGGCGCATCGGCGTCTCCGAGCGGCTGCGTGATCGGCTTGCCGTAGGTCTTCTTTAACTTCCCGTTTTCATCGATCCAGCCCATCACCTTGCTGGTGAGTCCGGTAGCGTATACTTGATCGCCGCCACTGACCGCGCTGCCGTCGCATCCTTCAATCTTCGCGTTTTGAATCAAAGTCGCCGCCTTCGAGCCGGCCGTTGGAGCGAACTCGTCGATCGTCGTTCCCTTGCCGGCGCTACCGGACGAGTTCTCAAAGTTGCAGACGAGCAGGTCGCCCTTCTTTAGTTTTGCGTAGTTCGATTGAACCAAGGTGACGGCTCGCGGGCCAGTGTCGCCGTTGCCGGGATCGACGGTGGATCCGATCGTGACGTCTTTGGTCAGCAGTTTCAGAACGGACGTCGTGTCGGCAGGCGACGCAACCGCCGCTCGGGACCCGGCCGCATCCGAGTTGGCTGCCGGCACACTCGAGGGTACGGCACTGGTTGCATTGCATGCCGGCACCGTTAAAATCAGGCCGGTTGCAAGCAGTACCGCGCGAGCGTTCGAAAGGGGCATTCTAAACCTCATTGGTCGGTGGCGTTAGTGGGAAATTTTCCTTTCGAATTCGATGCATTGGCCCCTGCAAAGACCTAGCGACTGCCGTCATCTTTCATCAGAAAGATCGAGCAAAGAAAACTAAAGTCATCCCTACGCCGATGGTAATGACGACGGCGCGCGAGACCGGCTGCGACAACCTCCGAAAAAGTCGCGAGCCACAGTACCCGCCTGCCAATGCAAGCACCGCCATGGGAACTGCAAAGCGCCAGTCTACGATACGGGCGAGCACGAACGGCACCAGTGCAACGCCGTTGATCGCCACGGCAAGCACGTTCTTGATTGCATTCTGTGCGTTAAGGTTCGGGAGGCCGGAAAAAGCAAGCACCGCGAGCATCAAGATTCCCATGCCGGCACCGAAATAGCCCCCGTAAATCGCGACGGCAAACTGGGCGGCGATCTGCCACGGTGCGTGGCGCGGCGCGCGATCGATTCGGCGCTTGAGCAGGGGGCTGAAGATAAAAAGCAGCGTCGCGAAAAGCAACAGCCACGGAATTAAACCCACGAACAGCGCCTGGGGCGTGACCAGTAGCAGTAACGCGCCGATCAGCGAGCCCACGGCGCTCGCAACGAGAACGGGAAGCAAGAGCGACCGATGCTCGCGAACCTCTTCGCGATAGCCGCGCGCGCTTCCAATCGTGCCGACCCACATCGCGGCGTTGTTCGTAGCATTTGCCGAAATAGGCGGCACGCCGGCAAAGACGAGCGCGGGAAAGGAGAGAAAACTTCCGCCCCCTGCCACGCTGTTTAACATGCCTGCTGCGAACGCGGCCACCGCGGGCATCACGAACTGGGTTGCGGACATGCCTCCGAAAACTAGAGCGCTGCGCGCTCGCGCTTGGTAACGCGATAGACGCGGCGAACGGTCTTTAGCTTTTCGAGTTTGGTGAGAAGCTTATGGAGATGATCGAGGTCGCGAATCTGAACCGTCAGGCTCGTTACGGCGACGGTATCCTTACGAACTCGAGCGTTGACGGAGCTCACCTGCGTTTTCAGCTCTGCAAAGACTCCCATAATGTCTTGGAGCAGCTGCGAACGGTCGTCGGCCTCCACCTCGATATCGACCAGATGCGTCAGACCGGCATCGGTAAGCCACTGTGCCTGCATGATCCGTTCGGGCGTCGCATTCATGAAGCCGATGTTGGGGCAATCGGCGCGATGCACGCTGACGCCGCGGCCGATCGTAACGTATCCCATGATCGGATCGCCTGGTACCGGCGAGCAACACTTCGACAGGCGCACGAGCACGTCGTCGACGCCGGCGATTCGCACGCCGCTCGAACGGCGCACGCTCTTGCGTAGCGCGGGTTTGCGGCCGATCTTGGTGAAATCGACGACGTTGTCGTGCTTGGCTTCGTCACGAACCCGGTTGGCGACGGCCTGCGCGGACGCGTCGCCGAATCCGATCGCCGCGAAGAGATCCGTCGGCGTGGCATAGTTCAAGCGCGCTGCGATTCGTTCGATCAGCTCGCCGCGAGCGGCGTCCATTCGTAGCCCGGCACGAGCCAACTCCTGCTCGAGTGCCTCTTGTCCAGCCAGGACGTTCTCCTCGCGGCGCTCCTTACGGAACCACTGCTTGATCTTGTGCTTGGCGCTGGACGTTTTGACGACCGAGATCCAGTCCAGCGATGGCCGCCCACTCGACTTGTTGACCAAGATTTCGCAGATGTCGCCGTTCTGCATTTGATAGTCGAGTGGAACGATTCGGCCGTTCACCTTTGCGCCCACGCAGTGATTACCGACGTCGGTGTGCACCTGATAGGCGAAGTCCAGGGGCGTTCCCGAGGCCACGATCGAATAGACGTCGCCGCGCGGCGAGAAGACGAAGACTTGGCTGTCGAACAGATCGAGCTTGAGGTTCTCCATGAAGACTCGCGAATCGCGCATGTCTTTCTGCCATTCGAGCAGCGCGCGCAGCCACGAGAGCTTGTTCTCGAACTGATCGGTCTTGCCGCCTTCTTTATAGCGCCAGTGGGCCGCGATGCCGTACTCGCCCGTGCGGTGCATCTCCCAGGTTCGAATCTGGATCTCGAGCGGATCGCCGCTGGGCCCGACGACGGTCGTGTGCAGCGACTGGTACATGTTGGGCTTGGGCATCGCGATGTAGTCTTTGAACCGTCCCGGCAGCGGCGTCCACATCGCATGCACGGCTCCCAGCGCGGCGTAACAATCTTTCACGCTGTCGACGATGATTCGAATTGCGGTGAGGTCGTAGATCGTCGAGAAGTCTCGGCCCTTGCTGATCTTCGAGTAGATCGAGTAGAAGTGTTTCGGCCTGCCCTGGATCTCGGCGTTGATCTTGAGCTCTTTGAACTCGTCGCGTAGCCGCGCGATCGCCTGCTCGACGTCGGCTTCGCGTTCTCGCCGCGTCTTGGCCACTCGCTCGACGATATCGTGGTACGGGCCCGGGTCGAGATAGCGCAGGCACTCGTCTTCGATCTCCCATTTGATCTTCCAGATTCCAAGACGGTGCGCGATCGGCGCGTAGATGTCGAGCGTCTCGCGCGCGATCGCCTGCTGTTTGGCCGGCGGGAGGCTGCCCAACGTCCGCATGTTGTGCAGCCGGTCGGCCAGCTTGAT
>JBEKRW010000200.1:0-4971 GCA_049517595.1 Candidatus Cybelea sp.
AACCTTCACGATCTTGCCGGGCATCGGTGCCGTAACTTGCCCGCCGTGCGCGGCGCCATGGTGGCCGCCGGCACTAGCGGCAGACGGGGGCGGGGCCAACGCGAGAGTCCAGCCGCGATCGTTGAAGTGAACGACGAAGTCCTCTGCGCCGTACGTTAGCGATCCGGTCAGCGACGCGCCGCCAAACTCTGCGAGCACCGCATCCCCGCGGCGCGCAGCGCGAAGCTCGCCGGCGAAGCCGCCCGACAGGTGCCAAACACCTGGCGCGACGGCGTCGGCAGTGACATCGAAGAGAATTCCTTCGTACTGCAAGCGCAGCGGAACGCCGACGCTGCCGATGCGCCATGGCGCGCGGCCATCGGCGAGAAGCGCCGCAACGCAGAGCAGCACTGCTTCACGCGGCAGGGCGGGCGCCTTAAAGATCGACTCGTCGAGGCGCTGCGCGAGAAAGCTCGTCGTCGTCTCGCCGGCGCGAAACGCGTCGTCGCGAGCGATCCACAGCAGAAGCGGAAGATTGGTGCGCACGCCGTCAACCGTGAAATCGAGCAGCGATCGTTCGAGCCGCCCGATCGCCGCATTCCGGTCGCTCCCGAAGACGATGAGTTTTGCGAGCATCGGATCGTAGTAGTGGCTCACCTCGCTGCCGGTCGTCGCGCCGGAATCCAGGCGAATCCCAGGCCCTTGCGGCGGCGACCACCGCGTGATGACACCGGTCGAGGGCAGCATTCCGTTGGCCGGGTCCTCGGCGTAGATGCGCGCCTCGATCGACCAGCCCCGCGGCCGCACGTCGGCTTGCGCGATCGGCAGCGGCTCGCCGGCGGCGATGCGCAGTTGCCATTGCACGAGGTCGATGCCGTAGACCAGTTCGGTTACCGGATGCTCGACTTGCAAACGCGCGTTCATCTCGAGAAAGTAGAAGTCGCCGTCGCTGTCGAGCATGAACTCGCAGGTTCCGGCATTGACGTATCCGACCGACTCCGCGGCGCGAACTGCCGCGGCACCCATGCGCTCGCGCAACTCGGACGTAAGCGCAACCGACGGCGCTTCCTCGATAATTTTCTGGTGACGCCTTTGAATCGAGCACTCGCGCTCGCCGAAGTGCAGCGTCGTACCGTGCGCGTCGGCGAGTATTTGAAACTCGATGTGGCGCGGATCGCGTAGATATCGTTCCAGCAGCACCGCATCGTCGCCGAACGCCGCAAGCGCCTCGCGCTTTGCCGCTTCGAGGGCTTCGTCAAAACGTTCGATCGAATCCACGACGCGCATGCCGCGGCCCCCACCGCCGGCGCTCGCCTTGATGAGCAGCGGGAAGCCGATACGCTCCGCCTCGTCGCGCAAGCGCCGCTGCGAACGATCGTCGCCGTCGTAGCCGGGAACGGTCGGCACGAACGCGGCGCGAACGCGGTGCTTCGCCTCGATCTTACTTCCCATCGCCGCCATCGCTTCGGGCGACGGCCCGACGAAGATCAGCCCGGCATTCTGCACGGCGCTCGCAAACGCCGCGCGTTCGGAGAGAAATCCGTATCCCGGGTGAACCGCATCGGCCTTCATATCGACCGCGGCCGCGATGACGGCCTCGACGTTGAGGTACGACTCCACTGCCGGTGCCGGCCCGACGCAGCGCGCCTCGTCGACGAACTGCAGGTGATACGCCCCCGCGTCGGCTTCCGAGTAGATGCCAAGCGGCGCGATGCCCATTTCGCGCGCCGCGCGCGCCACTCGCACGGCGATTTCCCCGCGATTGGCGATAAGGAGGCGTTTCAGACTGACGGGTCCTCGCGCTCGAGGTCTTTGACGAACGAAGCCTGGCGGCGTTCGAGGAAGGCACGCAGCCCTTCTTGGCCTTCCGCGCTGGTACGCTGTTGCGCGATCGCGCGCGTTGTGATAGCCCGCGAGTCGTCGTAGGTATTGTCGACGACGCGCCGGATTAGAAGCTTCGCGGCGCGTACGGCCGCGGGGCCTGCCGTGAAGATCTCTTCAAGACAATGCTCGACCGCGGCGCCGAGTTCGACCGCCGGCACGACTTCGTGCACCAGACCAATATGTTTGGCTCGCCGCGCGTCAAACCGCTCGCCGGTCAGAAAGAGCGCTCGCGCGTTCGATACGCCGATTTTTGCCAGAACGAAAGGCGAGATTACCGCCGGAATGATTCCGAGCTTGACCTCGGTGAATCCAAAAGCTGTGTCGTCGGCGGCGATCACGATGTCGCAGACGGCTGCGAGGCCGGCGCCTCCTCCGAGCGCGGCGCCGTGAATTTGCCCGATGACCGGCTTTGGCGAGTTGTCGATTGCTCGGAACATGTCGCTCATGCGTTCGGCGTCGGCTACGTTCGCGTCAAAGCTCAGCTCGAGCGACGCATGCATCCAGTTGATGTCGGCGCCGCCGCAGAAGGCCTTGCCCTCGCCGGCGAGGACGACCGCGCGAACGTCGTCGGCGGCGGCGATTCGCGCAAAAACGTCGTGCAACTGCTCGATGATCTCGGCGTTGAAGGCGTTTCGCACCTCCGGCCGTGCCAGGGTGACGTGGGCGATACCGTCGGAAACGACGAGGCGGATACTCTCGGCCATGGGCGCCGGGGTTCGAGGCGTCATCCGAACGGGCCTCGCACGCGTTATACTTCCAGGATGAAGGTCGCTGGACGCCGGACCATCTATCGCTATCCGCTTCTGACGCGCGCCAGCCATTGGCTTTGGGTGCTCGCGTTCTTCGTGCTGATCGGAAGCGGCCTCCAGATCTTCAACGCCTCGCCGAACCTCGATGCCTCCGACAAGAGCGACCCCACGCGCCGCGTGCTCGCCATCGGCTCCCCGGCCGACGGCGTTGGAACGACGACGATCTTCGGCCATTCCTTCGTTACCACGGGCTGGCTGGGCTGGACCGACGACGGCATGGGCGAGAAGAGCGCCCACGCATTTCCGGCAGCGATCATTATTCCGGGCTACCAAGACCTTGCCGCCGGCCGTCGCTGGCACTTGTTCTTCGCATGGATCGCGGCGCTCTGCTGGCTGGCGTGGCTGATCTCCAGCGCAATCAAGGGGAACTTGCGCGAAATGGTGTTGCGCCCGAGTGACCTGCCGAAGCTTTGGCCGATGCAAGCCTACTACTTAAAGTTGCGCAAGGAGCCGCCGCCGCACGGCATTTACAATCCGCTGCAGAAGGCCGCCTACACGTCGGTGCTCTTCGTCCTTGCGCCGCTGGTCGTGCTGACCGGGCTGGCGCTCTCGCCGGGAATCGACGCGATCGCGAATCCGCTGACCGTTGCGTTTGGCGGCCGTCAGTTCGCGCGCCTCTGGCATTTCGCCGGAATGGCGCTGCTCGTAGGCTTCTTCGGGATCCATACGTTTCAGGTCGCGACGCAAGGGATCGTCAATCAGATGCGATCCATGATCACCGGTTGGTATCAACCCGAATGAAACGACGAATTTTTCTCGCTTCGGCTGTGTCGGCGCTCGCGGGCTGCGGGCCGATCGGTACGGCACTCAACGGCAACGACAACGTCCGGCGCATCCTCGCCTCGGTTGAGGGAGTCAACCACCTTTTGATTGGAACGCGCGGCTTGGCTCGCGAATACCGCGATAGCGACGTCGACCGCCACTTCCGGATAAATGGATTTGCCGCCCCGTCCGACACGCAGTACGCCGGCCTCGTAGCGCGTAACTTCGTTCCGTACCGTTTGATCGTCGACGGGGCCGTCGAACGCCCACAAGCCTTTACGCTCGCCCAACTGCAACGTATGCAGCAGAGCACCCAAATCACACGCCACGACTGCGTCGAAGGCTGGAGCGCGATTGGAAAATGGAGCGGCGTGCCGCTGCGATCGCTGCTCGACACAGTTGCTTTGCGCGGCGACGCGCGTTACGTCGTCTTTCGCTGCATGGACAACGACGGGTCGGGAAACCTCTACTACGAGAGCCTCGATCTCCATCAAGCCCGTCATCCGCAGGCGCTGCTCGCGTTGCGGCTAAACGATGCGGCGCTCGACCCCGACCACGGCGCGCCGGTGCGGCTGCGGGTGCCGACGCAGCTGGGCTACAAGAGCGCAAAGTGGATCGCGCGCATCGAGGTCGTCGGGAGTTTCGCCGCCATTGCGGGCGGATATGGCGGCTATTGGGAAGATCAGGGCTACGAATGGTACGCGGGGATTTAAGGCGCGCCTGCATCGCGGCATGCGCAATTGTGCTGGCGCTTACCGCCGTGAGTCCGGCTGAGCCGGTGCCCTACCCGGCGACCGGGAAAGATTCGCTGGATAAACTGCTGGGCGACGTCGTCGGCTGGAAGCTGACCCCGAGCATTTCCCTAGCGATCGTCGAGAACGGCAAGATCGTGTATGCCGGAGCTCGAGGGAGCGCCGATCTCGAAAAAAACTTGCCGGCAACGGTGGAAACTCGGTACCCAATTGGCTCGATCGGAACGCTCTTCGTGGCCGCCGCCGTGCTTCAGCTCGCCGCAAAAGGCAAACTTCATCTCGACGATCCCGTAGAACGTTATTTTCCCGCGATGCCGGACGCGACCGTGACGATCCGCCAGCTCCTCTCGCCGCGAGAGGACGATGCAAATTACGATGCGCTCGCCGCGGTCGTCGAACGCGTTGCCGAAACGCCCCTCGGCAGCTACCTCAGCCAGCACGTTCTTGCGCCGGCGGGGATGGACCACACGTGGTTTGGGGAGCCGCCCGATTGGGCGCCGCTCGCATCGGGATACTACGAGTGGCGCAACGTCTTTGGGCTGGCGGCGCTGCAGACGGACGCCTGGAACCGCCCGTGCTGCAACTTCATCTCGACTGCTACCGACCTCGCGCGATTCGACAGCGCACTTTTCGGGGGCAAGCTCGTTCCGGCCGCATCGCTACCCGCGATGGAGCAGGCCTTTCATTCGAGTCGGCGCGCCGGAATGCCGATTATCGTTCGCGATGGAACGCCCTCGGGCTACGTTGCGGGAAACGTCCTCTTCATGCGCGAGCGGTTTGCAATC
>JBEKRW010000201.1:0-4898 GCA_049517595.1 Candidatus Cybelea sp.
GTGGTTCCTTCAGCTTTATATTTGTCAAAGGCTTTGCCTTTATACGTTTCGATGTCGCCGCCGACGCCGGTTGCGTCGGCAAGATAGACCGTAGCCGCCGCCTTGAGGTTATTCGCTCCGATCGAGCCCTTAACGGTGATATCGTCCCACGTTTGCAGACTGAAGCTGGCTCCCGTCGACTTCAGAGTGAACTTCTCGCAGGCGCCCTTGAAAATCCATTGGTACTGCGGCGGACTCGTCGCGCACGTCGTCACGCCGGCGGCGGGACTCAACAGAGCGGCCGCTTTGCCCGCAGCCGTGCTGACCGGCGCATTATCGGGCGTAGCAGTATCGCTGTCGCTGTCGTTGTCGGCGCCCGCCTGATGCATCGGAGCGCCCGGCTCGGCTTGCTGGACGGGAGCACCGGCCGACTGCGGCACCATCGAGCCACTCGACGAGCCAGGCATTCCCATGCCGGAGCAAGCGGCCAACGCAAGTGTTACCGCTGCGGCGGCGCAAGCGCGAAGCATAGATAGACGCATGAAATTCGTTTCCCCTAAATAGCGAGAGCAAAAACCCTTGCATAGAGAATTGGACGGCAGGCGCAATGCGCCTGCCGAACGCGCTCGTTTCAAAGGTGATAATTGCTTATGATAACGGTTAAAAAATCGCGAGAGCTACGCCGTTAGCACCCGGGCGTCATGATTGCGGTTGAGCACGTGCGTAAACTCGCCGTCACTCTTCTCGATCCCGCGTTTGAGTTCGGTTGCGAGAACGCTCTTCGCGCGCAGCGTTGTCGCGGCGAACTCGCAAGCAGCCCAGGGGTCGGTGTGGTCGCCGCACGTGTAAAAATCCATCGCGGCATAGGCCTTCTCAGGCCAGGTGTGGATCGAAATATGCGATTCGGCCAAAATGACCGTACCCGAGACGCCCTGCGGCTCAAATCGGTGAAATGCGCTCTCCATAATCGTAGCGCCGGCGGCCTTGGCGGCCGCGATCATCATGGCTGCGATGCCGTTGATATCGGAGAGAATAGATGGCTGACAGCCCGAGAGCTCGCACACGATGTGCCTGCCGAGTGCCTTCAATTTGTACAGGTCTCCTTGACCCTTGAGGAATCCCACCTCCGGACTTCGTCGGCTGGCGGCTGCGGTGCAGTCCGTTCCCCCGACCTTTCGGAGAGCTCGTGCCGGCGCTTTTGCGGTGCGCGGGCGGCTCGCCGCGATGGCGCGAAGGGCGCGCCTTCCCCTACCGTGGCCCCACCTTGGGACAAGGGACCGGCGCCAATCATACCCCCTACGACCCCCCCTGTAAAGGGTTTTTCCACCCCTATTCCACAGGAAAGTCAAGCTAGCACTTCATTATCTTGACTATGTTGGCCTGAAGGGGGTACGCTCAGGAAGCAATGGCATTGAAACTTGAAGCCCCGGTGAAGCCGGCCGAACTGATCGAGGATTACCGTCACGGGTTCCACGATGAGGAAAAATACGTCTTTAAGTCGGACAAGGGGCTGACGCCGGAGATCGTCGAGCGGATCAGCTCGATGAAGGACGAGCCGGCCTGGATGCGCGAGTTCCGCCTCAAGGCCTACGAGATCTTCCTTAGTAAGCCGATGCCGACGTGGGGCGACACCGCCCGGCTCAGCGAGATCGACTTCTCGAACATCCACTATTTCGTGAAGTCGACCGACAAGACGGAGCGGTCGTGGGACGACGTGCCCGAGGATATCAAGCGGACGTTCGACCGCCTTGGAATTCCCGAGGCCGAGCGCAAGTTTCTGTCCGGCGTCTCCGCGCAGTACGAGTCCGAAGTCGTTTATCACAATACGACCAAGGCGCTCGACGAGCAGGGTGTGCTCTTCTGCGACATGGACACCGCGGTCAAGAAATACCCCGAGATCGTTCAGAAGTATTTGGCGACGGTGATTCCAGCGGGCGACAACAAGTTTTCCGCGTTGAACTCGGCGGTGTGGTCGGGCGGGTCGTTCATTTACGTGCCGCCGGGCGTGACGGTAGCGATGCCGCTGCAAGCGTATTTCCGGATCAACGCCGAGAACATGGGCCAGTTCGAGCGCACGCTGATCATCGCCGACAAGGGCGCCAAGGTCCACTACATCGAGGGTTGCACTGCGCCGAAGTTTTCGACGTCGTCGCTGCATTCGGCGGTGGTCGAGCTGATTGCCATGGAAGGCGCATCGATCCGCTACACGACGATCCAGAACTGGTATCGGAATATCTTCAACCTGGTGACGAAGCGGGCCATTGCGTACAAGGATGCTACGGTTGAATGGGTGGATGGCAACATCGGCTCGCGCTTGACGATGAAGTATCCGTCGATCTATTTGATGGGCGAAGGCGCGCGCGGCGAGATCCTCTCGATGGCGTTCGCCGGCGAGGGCCAGCATCAGGATGCGGGCGCGAAGGTCATCCACGCCGCGCCGCGGACGACGTCGATGGTGACGAACAAATCGGTGAGCGCGCACGGTGGGAAGACCACATACCGCGGTCTGGTCGAGATTCACGCAGGCGCCGTCGGCGCGAAGACTCGCGTTCGCTGCGACGCGCTCATCATGGACGAGGAGTCGTCGAGCGACACGAAACCGACGATGAAGATTCACGAGCAGCGCTCGACCGTCGAACACGAGGCGAGCGTGAGCAAGATCGGCGAAGAGCAGCTCTTCTACGCGATGTCCCGCGGCCTTGCCGAAGCGGACGCCGTGGCGATGATCGTCAACGGTTTCTTCGACTTCTTCGTCAAAGAATTACCGATGGAATATGCGATCGAGCTGAATCGCTTGGTCAAAATGGAGATGGAAGGCGCAGTAGGCTAGCAAGCGACGCCGGCATAAATCTCATCCCGACGGAACCGTTGAACAGCTGTTCACAATATGTCGATCTTTCCGCGTGTGCTCGCCGGCTTTTTTACAAATCTGTGCCTCCAGCCGGAAGCGGCGTGGCCGCACACATCCTCGCGGGAGGAAAGCTGGGAGACCCGGGTTGGCCAGCAGCGCTACCTGGAGTACGTGCAGCGCGGCGAGATCGTCCCGGCGCAGTCGCCGCTCTATCGGACGTTCGATCGGATCGGACACACCATCGCGGCGATCGCTGACCGTCAATACTTTACGCCTTTTCATTTCGTACTGCTCTACGACCAAACTCCGAACGCATTTTCGATACCGGGCGGAAACGTCTACGTGACGACCGGGTTGCTGTCGTTTCTCAGGAACAGGGACGAGCTCGCGGGAGTGATCTGCCACGAAGTCAATCACGACATCCACCATGATATGTATGCAGTCTTCGAGGCGACGCAGGGTCGATCGTCGCAGGATCCCAGCGTGATCGCGTACGAACGCGCTGCCGAAAAGAATGCGGATCGTGCCGGCGCCTACCTGTGCGCGAAGGCCGGGTTTAACCCGTGGGGGATGGTGTGGGGCTTGAGGCAGCACAGCGAGGCGATGGGCGACAGCTACAGTGGCGGCTCCGATCACCCCAGCGATGAGCAACGTGAAGCCGCTCTCGTCGCGTTATTCCACAGCCACAGGGCGACGTTTGGAAGGTTCAGCGACGATGTCGCAAGCGCAACCCCGCTCGCGCAGCCGCAGCGCGTGGCCCAACGTTACTATTCGCAGTATCGGTCGTATCCGCAATACGCACAGCCCTATTCGCAATATCCGCCCTATCCACCGCCGCCACCGCCACCCTGTTATCCGGACTGCTAGCTTCGGTTCTTCGACGGCATATCGAATATTGAGCTGAGTTGATCCCGGCTCTCAGCCCTGGCACGGGAACCCATGCCATGCTGAGTGTCTACCTGGATTGCGAAAGGCAGGTCACTCGTGCGCTTTACTACCGTTACCGCGGTAGCCGCGGTCGCCGTGTTAACGGCTTGCAACGCGTCGAATTCGCTCCCGTCGGGAGCAGCGAGCACGGTCTGCCGGCCGCACGCTCAGCAGAGCTTTTCGAGCATACCCCAGAACGCTACGCTCACACCGCGCACGGCAACCGCAGCGCGGTTAGGGCTCTGGCCGCGGCAAGGACCGTCGGTCCGCGTTTGCGGCGATCTGGCAGCCGGTTTTGCGCGCTGTCAAGCCTGGCTGCGCACCGACATTGAAGGACCGATTACGCCGGACACGCCGGCCGGCTACGCTCCCAGCGACCTTCAGACCGCCTACGGGCTAACGTCGGACAGCCAGAATAACGGCGGTGGCCAGACCGTCGCAGTCGTCGACGCATACGACGACCCGAACGTCGAATCGGATCTCAACGTGTATCGTGCGAAGTTCGGCCTGCCGGCGTGTACCATCTCCAACGGCTGCTTTACCAAACAGAAGTATACGTCGCAAACCAACCCGAGTTGGGCTGCGGAAGAATCGGTCGACGTTGAGATGGTTTCGGCCATTTGCCCGAATTGTAAGATTCTCCTAGTCGAAGCGGCGTCGACGAGCACCGCCGATCTCCGCAGCGCCGAGCAGTATGCAACCAGCAAGGCCGACTACGTCAGCGACAGTTGGAGCACGCCCGAGGGAACGCAAACGTACGACGGCGTCTACACCGGCTGCGGAACGATCGTGGCCGCGACCGGAGACCACGGTTACAGCGCCACCGCAACGTGGCCGGCCATACTTCCAAGCGTCGTCGGCGTCGGTGGAACCAGCTTGAAATCGACGAGCCCCCGCGCGGAAACCGCATGGCTGCAGGCCGGAAGCGGCTGCAGCAAGATTTACGGCAAGCCCAGCTTTCAAAGTAGTTTGAGAACCGGATGCTCGATGCGCGCGGAGTCCGACGTCTCCGCCGATGCCGATCCTCAGACGGGAGTGGCGATTTACGACACGTTCGATCGTCACGGATGGCTCGTCTTCGGGGGAACGTCCGTCGCAACGCCGATCGTCGCTTCGGTTTTCGCACTCGCAGGGAACGCAA
>JBEKRW010000202.1:0-4858 GCA_049517595.1 Candidatus Cybelea sp.
AGGCGCAGGAATGTGGACGGGAACGCCGGCAATTTTCGTACGTTTGGCCGGCTGCAATCTCGCTTGCGATTTTTGCGATACCGATTATTCGACGAAGTTTTTTGCCGGCGTCGACGAAATCGTGGCGAAGGTGCGTGAAAGCGGCGGCAACTGCCCGATGGTGATCCTTACCGGCGGCGAGCCGCTCGTGCAAGCCGAAACGCCTGCTTTGATCGAAGCACTCCGCAGCGATGGCCGGCGGGTGCATATCGAATCGAATGGAACGATCTATTCCAAGCTGCCCGGCGACGTATGGCTCTGCGTCTCGCCGAAAGAACGCGTCGATCCGCGCATGGCTGCCCGCGCGAACGAAGCGAAGTTGATCGTCGACGAGCGCGTACCCGAAGAACACCTCGCGCTCTTTTCCGATAAGCCGACCATCTTGCTTCAGCCCGAAGGCAACAAACCTGGCAACGTCGCGCTGGCACTGGAGTATGCAAAAGCGCACCCGGAGCGCTTCCGTCTCTCGCTGCAGACGCACAAGTTCATCGGCGTGCCGTGATTCTGCTCTGCTGCGCGGTTGACGCCGAGCTCGGCTTCTGGAAAGACCGCAACGGCATCGACCTGCTCGCGTTCGGCGTCGGTCCGGTCGAAGCCGCGGCAGCCGTTGCTACGGCGCTGGCAAACCGCGACTATCGGTTCGTGGTCAACGCCGGGCTCGGCGGCGTGCTTTCCGGTGCCGCACAGATCGGCGACGGCGTGATCGTCGGCGAAGACACGATGGACCTAGGACTCGAAACCGGCGAACCGATCTCCCTGCCGCCGGGCGAACGCGTCGTCGACCACGCCCGCTCCGATATTACGATCGTCGAACGCTTGCGCGCGCGCGGCTTTGCGGTGCTCAACGGCGTTACAGTTTCGAGCGTGACGGCCACCGGCGAAACGGCCTCGCGACGGGCCGGCCGCGGCGCGCAGGTCGAATCGATGGAGGGCTTTGCGGTGCTGCGCGCGGCCGAACGAGCCGGCGTTCGTGCGATCGAGGTGCGCGGCATCTCCAATCGCTGCGGCGAGCGGGAATCGAGCGGCTGGGATTTCGCCGCGGGCGCGGCCGGATTGCAGCGCGTCGTCGAGGCGCTGTTCGACCTGCTCGACGACGCTACGACGACCTAACGGCCGCAGTTCGGTGGTTGATCCGCTCGCGGTAGCTGATCGCAATGCCGCAGCACGACGGCGGCGCAGGCTGTGAAAACTCGTTCAGAGGCCAAAAAAGCCTTCCCCTCCGCGCGAAGCGTGAACGATGAGGCATAGAGCAGATTTTGGTAGCGCCTCGAAGATGTCGCTAATGCCCGCCTACAAGTTCGCCTATTCGCCCTGCCCGAACGACACGTATGTCTTCGGCGCGCTCACCAACGGCTTGCTGACGGATGCGCCGCAGGTCAGCGCGCACCTAGCCGACATCGAGGAGCTTAACACTGCCGCGGCTCAGGGACAGTACGCGCTTACGAAGGTCAGCTACGGCGCGATTCCGTTCCTGATGGATCGCTACCGTATTCTGCCGTCGGGCGGCGCGTTGGGGCGTAACTGCGGCCCGCTGCTCGTTGCGCGCCCTGCCGGTTCGCCGCAGCTCTTTGCCGATTTCGCGCGTAAGCGCATCGCGATCCCCGGCGAGCGCACGACGGCCTTCATGTTGCTCCAGCTCGCTCTCGGAAGGCGCCCAAAGACGGTGTCAATGCGATTCGACCGGATCGTTGACGCCGTCGCAAAGGGCGACGTGGACGCGGGGCTCATCATTCACGAATCTCGTTTCACCTACCGCGATGCCGGTCTGATCTCCATCGCAGACATGGGCGAGTGGTGGGAGACGATGACGATCTTGCCTGTTCCGCTGGGCGCGATTCTGGTGCGCAACGACATCGGCGACGACGACGCGAAGCTCCTGAACTCGGCGATTCGCCGAAGTCTGGCCTTCGCGCGAGAAAATGAGGACGCCATCATGCCCTACGTGCGCGAGCACGCCGTCGAGATGAGCGATGCGGTGATGAAGTCGCACATCGAGCTCTACGTAAACGAGTTTACCGACGACCTCGGCCATGATGGAAGAACGGCCGTGCACGCGCTGTTTTCGCGCGCGCACGACGCCGGCATTCTGCATCGTCACGTGGAGCCGGTCTTTGCTCAGTAGACATTTTCTTTCCAGGAAAATACACGAGACTTAATACGGCAATAACCAGTTGAGAAGCTGGCGCCCGAATGACGTATCGGGCGTTGATCGAGATCCTGAGGGACGACGACTGGTACGTAAGCCGTCGCGGTAAGGGGTCACACCTCGTGTACCGCCAGCAAGCAAACCCGGAATCATCGTCATCGCGCCGCACGCCCTCGGGCAGGATGTGCCGCCCGGAACGTTGCAAGCGATATTGAGACAGGCAGGGCTGAAACGATGACGCAATACCTCGCGATTCTAGAACGCGCCAAGGATGGCAGCTGGAGCGCCTACGTACCTGACCTTCCAGGCTGCACGAGCGCAGCAGCGTCGCACGAGGAAGTAGCACGAAACATCCGCGACGCCATCGAGGTTTACCTCGACGAACTTCGAGCAGCGGGCAGCGATCCGCCAGATCCATCGTCGCTGGCCGAAGTCGTGTCGGTATCGAAGTAACTGAGGGTGAACCGTCGTAGGTTTTTGGCAGCATCGGCCGCATTGGCCGCCGCGACCACGCGTCGCGTGGCAGCCGAAGCGCTGCCGGCAGCGCGCATCGAACTGGGCGACGAAGTCTTCCTACGCCGCGCGTGGCGCGAGCTTGACGGGCGCACGATCGGCCTTATTGCCAATCAAAGCGGCGTCACGTCGCGACTCGAATCGATCGTTGACGCGAGCCTCCGTCACGGCGGCATTCGCGTGAAAGCGATCTATTCGCCCGAGCACGGCTTCAGGGGCGATCGCAACGCCGGCGCGTCCGTCGGGTCGTATACCGACCCCGAGACGCACCTGCCCGTCTACAGCCTCTACGGCGCGTCTCGTCATCCGAGCTCCGCGATGCTCGACGGCGTCGACGTGCTCGCGTTCGACATTCAGGACGTCGGGTCGCGCGCCTATACGTACGTTTCGACCATGGCGTACGCGATGCAGAGCGCGAAGCAATACGACAAGGAGTTTTGGGTTTTCGACCGGCCCAACCCGATCGGCGGAACGATCGAGGGGCCCGTTCTGGAACCAGCTTTCGAGTCGTTCATCGGACTCTATCCGATTCCGATGCGCCACGGGATGACGGTCGGCGAGCTCGCCACGCTCTTTAACGACCATTTCGCGATCGGCGCGCGGTTGCGCGTGATTCGAATGACCGGTTGGCAGCGTTCGATGATTTGGCCCGACACGGGCTTGCAATGGGTGCAAACGTCGCCGAACATTCCGGACTGGCTAACGACCTTCGCCTACGTCGGCACCGGGCTGCTCGACAGCGCCGGAATCAACAACGGCAGCGGGTTCACCAAGCCGTTTTTGCTCGCCGGCGCATCTGGCATCGAAGGAACGAAGTTGGCCTCGCGCTTAAACGCGCGCAATCTGCCCGGAGTGTGGTTCAGGCCGGCGGCTTGGTCGCCGATGGTCGGCTTTTGGAAAGACAAGGAGCTGACCGGCGTCGAGTTGATGATCTTCGATCCGCGCCGCTTTGTTGCCGTGCGGACTGCGGTCGAGATTCTCGTTGCGGTTCGCGATCTGTTTCCCCACGCGATCGACATTGCGAGCGTTTCGCAGATCGACCGCGACTGGGGCACCGACTCAATTCGCCAGAGCCTATTGGCGGGCAAGAGTCCCGAAGAAATTATCGACCAATGGTTTCCGGAAGTCGCGCGATTCGACGCGCTGCGCCGGAAGTATCTGTTGTATTAGAGAAGCGACGCGGATGAGAACGTTATCGTGCATCTGCGGGCTGGCAGCACTAGCGATGGTGGGGTGCAGCTCGCAAAGCGCCGGCGCCATTCCGGCGGCCGGCTATACGAGTCTTCGCGAAAACGTCGTAGCGGCAAGGCGCGGCGCCGTACGGGTTTTCGATGATACCTACGGCGATCCGGTGCCAGAGGCTATCACGACCGGGCCCGACGGGGCCCTGTGGTATACCGACGGTGGCCTGGATGCGATCGGGCGTATTACGACGGCCGGAAAATACACGTTGCTGCAAGAGGCGGGCGCGATACCTTCCGTCGGGATCGTCACCGGCCCCGACAAGAATCTGTGGTTTACGCTCCAGCAAGAGTACGGCGGCATTGGGCGGATCACGACGGCGGGCGTGGTCACGCTGTTCGATGATCCCGGCGGCGAGTATACGCAGGGAATTACCGTCGGGCCGGACGGCGCACTGTGGTTCGCGGAATCTAACGGCACCGTCGGTCGCATGACGACAAAGGGCAAGGTTACGCACTTCACCCTCGCGGCGAGCGACGCGGAACTCGAGGGCATAGTTACCGGCCCCGACGGCAATCTTTGGGTCACGCAGTTCATCGTCGGAGGCAGCCGCCTGTCCGATCAGGTGATCCGCGTAACGCCGAAAGGCAAATACGCGTCGTTCACGGTCGACTCGGGTCCAAAGTTCATTTGCGTCGGGCCGGACAAGGCGCTGTGGTTCACTGAAATCGGCTCCAACGCGCTCGGGCGGCTTACGACGGCCGGCAAATACAGCGAGTTTCCGACGGGCGGCAAATACGTCGAACCGTCCGGCATCGCGACGGGCCCCGACGGCGCGTTATGGTTCACCGACTTTAGCGGGAGCGAAGGCATCGGACGCATGACGACTAAGGGCAAAGTCGGGTTCTTTAGCGTCGAAGAGGGCGACGAACTCGTCGAGGTCACTTCCGGCCCGCGCGGCCACATGTGGTTTACCAG
>JBEKRW010000203.1:0-4857 GCA_049517595.1 Candidatus Cybelea sp.
TCGCGAGCGGCGCGGGCCCGTACACGTCTGCAAGCGGAGTCGGATGATTCCGACGATCGCGGCGATGATACGATCGCGATGCGAAAGAATCCAGCGCGCGAAGGCAAAGACCGCGATCGCGACGGCGGCGGCGCACGCAAGCGTCGTCCCTAATCCGAGGAGGACCGACCCGCCAAACGCGTCGTCGAGGCCCGCGAGCGTCGTTCCGGCGAGCCGCGAGTCGAGCAGTTCCATCGCCGGAACCGCTACCGACGCGAGCAGCATCGTGGCGGCGACAAAGAGCGGCGCGCTCCGCCAACTCGGTGCGGGCGAGGATGCAAGCGTTCGACGGGCTGCCACGTCGCAGCAGAGCCGCAGGCCGTGCAGAGCGATGGCACCGGCGACCAGGGCGGCGACCGCGACGACCAGCCCGCGCGAGTCGTGACTGGAAACGTCGTCGTAGCTCGCGTGCGCGACAAGATAGTCGGCGATGATGTCAATCGTACCGTGCGCCACGACGGCCGCGGCAGCGGCAGCAGCGATCACCAACGCGACCAGCGAGCGGGAAACGGCGGGCATTGGTGCGCGCATTCGGGCCCTTTGCCGCTTCCGCCTCGCTGCCGGCGCGGCGCGGGCGATGGGCACTGCCGGACGCCCGCCCGGGCGCCAGGCCTTCCGGCGTGATACGACGTACAAACGTGCTAATGAATAAGCGAGCGCGCGTGCTGCGCGCATTTCTTCGCGGTATCGCGCGCGTGCAGCGGACGTTCACGATTGAGGTCGGCCCCCTGCGCGCCAGCGGCGTTCCCGCCGTGCTGCTCGGCGTCACCGGAATCATTTTGGCCAGCGGGGTTACGGCCGCGCTCGCCAAGGGAGCGAGTCGTCTTCCCGAGACGCTCGGCGAAGCGCGCAATTTGGCCGACGCGCTCAATGCCGGCTCGCCGCGCTTGAAGTCGTGATCGACGACGGCGCGTTGACCGGCCTCATCGTCGACAGTCTGCCCGACGCGCAGGTGAGCATTCACGACCGGACCGGTACGATGGACCATTTCAACGTGACCGTTCGCTCGCAGGCATTCAAGGGCAAAACGTTGATCCAGCAGCATCAACTCGTCTACCGCGCGCTAAAAGGCGCGCTTGCAGACGGGCGCGTTCATGCAGTCGAACTCACCACCGTCATCGCGGAAAGTTAAGGAAGCATCATGCCGGAAGATTTGAAGGAAGAGATCGCTCGCGAAATCGCGAGCACGCGGATCGTCGTCTACGGTAAGGGGACGAAGATGGCGCCTCGCTGCGGCTTTACGCTGGAGACCGTCGAGTTCTTCAACGGTCTCGGCTACCCGTTTGAGGTGATCGACGTCTTAGAGAATACGCCCAAGCGCGAAGCGCTCTCGGAAATGACGGACTGGCCGACGCTGCCCAAGGTCTTCATCAACGGAACGTTTTACGGCGATACCGATATTCTCGGACCGATGGCGGCCAGCGGCGAGTTGAAGACGACGCTGGAAGAAGCCTTCGGCGGCGCGCCTCCCGCGCCAAAAGCCACGATTAATCTGCGTTAAGCGTTCGCGCGATCGCGTTGTTTAACACCGTTATCTCCGCCGATGCGCTGCACGAACGGCTGGGCAGCTCTGATCTCGTTATCCTCGATTGCCGTCACGCGTTAGCCGATTTTGCGCTGGGACGAGCGCTCTACGACGAATCGCACATTCCAGGCGCCTTCTTCGCCCGAGTCGAGGAAGATTTGGCCGGCGTCAAGACCGGGAAAAACGGACGCCATCCGTTGCCGGATCCGCAAGTCTTTGCACGTTTCTTACGCGCTTACGGCGTGGACGACGGCACGCAGATCGTCGCCTACGATGCCGGCGCCGATATGTTTGCGGCGCGGTTGTGGTTTCTCTGCCGGTGGATCGGTCACGACGCCACTGCCGTCCTCGACGGCGGCTTTACCGCTTGGAACGCGCTCGGGTATCCGGTAACCTCAACGCCGTCGCGGACCGCGCGCGAAGGCGGGCTCACCGTTGCATTACGGCCCGAGCTCGTCGTGGGCGCCGACTTCGTACATCGGAATCTCAATAGCGAAGCGATGCATTTACTCGACGCGCGCGCCATGGAGCGCTTTTCCGGCGAAACCGAACCTATCGACCCGGTCGGCGGCCACATTCCCGGCGCGAGGCAACGCTGGTTCAAAGAGAACTTCGACGCCGACGGACGGCTGAAGTCACCGCAGCGTCTGCGTGAAGAGTTCGCGGAAAGCGGAGTCGATCCAAAACGCACGGTGCATCAGTGCGGTTCGGGCGTCTCATCGGCCGTCAACCATCTCGCCATGGCTCACGCCGGGCTCGAAGGCTCGCGAGTTTACAACGGATCGTGGAGCGAATGGGTCTCCGACCCCGCGCGGCCGGTCGCTAAGGGCGTTTGACCGGCGGCGGCACCGCGAACGGTTTAGCAATCGTCCCGGCAGGCGACGCTTGCAGGCGCGCGAGTTCTTCGGGCGTCGGCATTTGTGGGAAATCGCGACAGCTGTCGACGAAACAGTAAAAGCCGAACGGCGTATCGCCGCGATTGACGAACTGATGCAAAACCAGCGGGCCGACGTACACGACGTCGTTGGGTCCTAGCTCGCTTACGTCGTCGCCGATGACGGCGTAGCCGAGGCCGCTACGAACGACAACGTAATGCTCGTGCTCGTGCTTCTCCAGTCGTGACGCGGCGCCGGGCTGAACCTCGAAATATCGCAGTTCCATCTTTGGCCCGGGCTCGCTTGGGTCGTTTTTCCGAGTTCCGACGATGGTGTGGCGCGCGACCCCGGCGCCGGGCGCTTTGGGGTCGTAGCCGGCGGGTTCGACGCCTTCCCAACCGTGCTCCGAGGCACGCATGATTTGTCGCTGCATGGCCGCCTCACGATAGCACATCGAGCGCTCCCACAGCCAGGGCATGGGACGCTCCCCGCGAACAGCGCCATGATGTTTAGGCCGATCCACGCGTTGCGCTTCGCAGCGTGCCTGTGCGTGCTTAGCGCCTCGCTCGCCGGTTGCGCGGGGCTTCCGCCGAGTGCGGGCTCGGTTGCGCCGCTGCACAAGACCCTTCTCGCGCGCATCGCAGGATCGCAAACCGACCTGCTCTACGCCGGCGTCAAGCAGACAGCCCTCGTTTTCACATATCCCGCCGGGACCCTCGAAGACACGTTTCGGACGCCGTTCTCGATCCAAGCAATGTGCTCGGATGCCGGAGGCGACGTCTTCATGACGGCAGTGGTTCAGAGCAAGTCAGGTGCCCGCACCGGGTACGTCTACGAGTACGCGCACGGAGCGAAATCGCCGGTCACCACGCTCGACGTTCCAGCTCACGAGATTCCGGTGAACTGCTCGAGCGATCCGAGGACGGGAAACTTGGCGGTTACCAGCTACGACGCTCGCAACTTTGCTCCGCTCGTCGAAATCTTCACCGGTGGCACCGGCGAGGCAAAACTGTACCACAGCGAAGAGCTGGGGGCGAATCCGCAGCCGGCCTACGATGCGAGCGGCAACCTATTCGTTACCAGCGGCGGAAACGTGGCCGCGCTGCTTCCGAACGGCAAACAAGAGCTTGAGAAGATCAAGCTCAACGAGACGATCGGGAACGTCGCCCACGCTCAGTGGGACGGCAAGTATTTTGCCCTG
Organism: Candidatus Cybelea sp.; assembly: GCA_049517595.1. Taxonomy (GTDB): domain Bacteria; phylum Vulcanimicrobiota; class Vulcanimicrobiia; order Vulcanimicrobiales; family Vulcanimicrobiaceae; genus Cybelea. Next base: position 3,641 of record JBEKRW010000203.1, read on the forward strand.
CAGTCCTACGCGGCGACGAAGCACAACGGCGAGAACGTCTTCGTTCACTACATCCGCGTGCAAGTTTCCGGCACAACCGGAACGATCGCCGGCATCAGCCGTTTCGCCGGCTGGCGCCAGAAGAACGCGGGCCAATCGTGGCTCCAGGGCAACACGCTGGTCGCAACCCCCGGCAACTCGCTAAATTTTTGGAAGTATCCCGCCGGCGGAAAGGCCTTCAAAGTCTTGCATCCCTCGGATCCCAGCCAGGCGGTAACCGTTAGTCTCGCTCCGTAATGCCTCGCTACTGGCTGCTGAAGACCGAGCCGAGCGCCTATTCATTCGAACGGCTACGCCAAGAGGGCACGACCCCGTGGACCGGCGTGCGCAACTTCCAAGCACGAAACAATATGATGGAGATGCAGCTCGGCGACCTCGGGCTCTTCTACCACTCCAGCATTGCAGAGCCGGCGGCGGTCGGCGTATGCAAGGTCGCGAAGACGGCCTATCCCGATTTCACTCAGTTCGAACGCGGTGGCGAGTACTTCGACGGACGCGCGAAACCCGACAAACCGATTTGGTTCATGGTCGACGTTGCGTACGTCGAAGCGTTCGAACATCCGGTGACGCTCGCGCGCATGCGCGCCGAGCCACGCCTGGTCGGCATGGCATTGCTCCGGCGCGGACAACGGCTCTCCGTGCAGCCCGTGATGCCGCACGAATGGAAGATCGTTTTAGAGTTGTCGAAAGAGCCCTGATTAGACCTATCTGCTGATCGCTGCTCCGCTGGGCTCCCCGAATCCGGTAAGGCTATTGTACGCCGAACCACCCTTGGGGTAACGGAAAAACTCGACCGATTTAGTGCCGGCGTCGGGCCCGTAGGTCGATGCGCTGCAGAGAATCTGGTCGATCGTCGCGGCGGAGCTCGCGGCCGGAAGGGCCGCAAAAAGCACAAAGATCGCCGCTGGAATGGTAAAGCATTTGAAGACTATGATGATCCTCTGATTTGGGTTACTTTGGAGGATGGGCAGTCGATGCCGGGGCAACGGGGGGCCTCGATACTGGCCTCGCGCTATTTCACTGCGACGAAGCGAATCGGCAATCTCTGGCGGCAGACGTTATGGAGCCGGTTCGGCCGCACGTTGATGCCTTCGTGCTAAACCTCGCGCGCACGCGAACCTTCTCGGCGAAAGATTTTGCAGAAACGCGCGAAGGTGCGTGCCGACTTGCATCATCGC
>JBEKRW010000204.1:0-4831 GCA_049517595.1 Candidatus Cybelea sp.
CATCCTGCGTGGAAATGCCGTGCCGTTCGAATGGGAACGGCGCGTGATAAACCTCGCTGCAAAAGGGACCGAAGTGCTGCTTATACGGCGCATTCTTGCCGGTCATGGTAAGCGCCAGCAGCGTGCGTCCGTGATAACCGTGCGTGAAGGCGACGACGGCCGGACGGCGCGTATACTCGCGCGCAATCTTGATCGCGTTCTCGGTCGCTTCCGCCCCGGTCGACAACAGCAGCGTCTTTTTGGGAGCCGCGCCGGGCGCTCGCCGGTTGAGCTCTTCGGCCACGCGAAGATACGGCTCGTACATTGCGACTTGAAAACAGGTGTGAGTGAAACGGGAAGCTTGTTCGGCGATCGCCGCGACGACTTTCGGATGTGTATGGCCGGCGTTGAGCGTTCCGATTCCGCCGGCAAAGTCGAGGTAGCGATGCCCGTCGCGGTCCCATAGGATCGCACCGGCCGCGCGTTCCACCCAGATCGGATGGGCGGTCGCGACGCCGCGCGCGACGTTCTCGTGGCGTCGCTGCTCGAGCGATGGTTGCGTAACGGTGTTCAAAGCCTCACGTGTCGATTCTGGAGGTGGCGAGGAAGTTACATTCGGCGCATATAAAGGCGGTCATCTTTAGAGGCCCTGGTTGGCCGTCGAGGAGGCACGTGCTCAAGCGAATTGTCGCGCTCGTCATCCTGGTTGCCATGCCTATCGAAGCGAGGGCGGGAACGACGGGTACGCTGCGCGGCCGGGTGGTCGACGCCGCTACCCACGCGCCCGTGGCCGGAGCGACCGTCACCGCGGTTTCGCCCTCGCAAACCGCGCAAGCCGTCTCCGACTCCGCGGGCGCCTTCTCGTTCATATCGTTGCAGCCCGACACCTATACCGTCAACGCCTCGAAGGCCGGCTACGACCCGCAGTCCGCGCCGGGCGTCACGATCGCGGCGGACCAGTCGGCAACCGTCGCGCTCACGCTGCAAAAAACGTTGAGGACGATCGCGCGCACGACCTCGCGGTCGGCGCAGTCGTTGGTGCACTCGGGCGTAACCAGCGACGTCTTTTCGATTAACTCTGCCGGACAGAAGGCGGCCTCGACGCTCTCGGGTTCCGGCTCTTTGACGCAGGCGTACGGTGCCATCGCTAGCGCTCCGGGCGTCAACATTCCTTCGAACCAGCAAGGGTGGTATCAGAGCGTTTACATTCGCGGCGGCGACGTCGACCAAGTTGCTTACGAGTTCGATGGCATTCCGACGACGCGCCAGTCGGATCTCGCTCCGATCGCTACGCTGACCTCGTTGGGCAATCAGGAGGTGCAAGTCTATACGGGCGGCACGCCGGCCACCTCCAACTCGTCCGGGCTCGCGGGCTACATCAACCAAGTGATCAAGACCGGCACCTTTCCCGGCTATGCCAGTGCGGACCTCGGCATCGGCGGTCCGGCCTTCTACCATCAAGCCACCGTCGAAGTCGCCGGAGCAACGCCCGACCGCATGTTCTCGTATTACGTGGGGTTGTCAGGGACGAATCAAACGTTTCGCTACGGCGATCAATTCGGCGCGACCAGCGTCCCGCTCTACTTCTATCCGCTCTCGGTGCCGACCGACAACAACGTCTACAACATTCTCGACGGCTCGGGCGGAAAGGCGCCGAACTATGGGTTTATCGCCCAACCCGGCTACAGCTACGCGCAAGCTGCCGATTTCGATCGCGAGAACGTCGTCAATCTGCATATCGGCATTCCACACCGCGGCTCGTCGCTGCGCGACGACGTGCAGCTGCTCTACGTCACCGGTGGCATCGCAGCGCAGTTCTACAGCTCGGCCAACGACATTGGTTACACGCCGGCGACCGGTAACAAGACCGGCATCGGTTATCCGATGCCGTATCTCGACTCGCTCTACTATCGCGGCCCGCTGATGCAGGCGCCCAATCCCAATGCCGTCGGCGTCGGGCTCTTTCCCAGCAGTCCGACGGACCGTGCCGTGGGCGGCCCGATCGACCCGAGCAATCGCGACGGCAACTGGAACGGGTATTCGATCGAGAAACTCCAGTACCAGAAAAACTTCGACGCGCGCTCGTATCTGCGCGCACTGGTCTGGGGCGCGTACTCGAACTGGTTCATCAACGGTCCCGACAGCGCGCAGCTCGTGTTCGGCTCCGACCCCTCCGATTACGAAGTGTACGAGCACGGTACCGGCGGCAGCCTGATCTATGCCAATCAGCTCTCGACGCAGCATCTGCTCACCGCGGAAGCATCGTATGCGACACAGCGCCTGCAAACATATAACGCGGCTTACAGCTCGACCGATCCCTTCACGACGAGCCTCGCGCCAACGGGCCTCGGCACGATCCTATCGAGTTACGGCACGCCCAACGGCAAGTGTTACAACTACACTACCGGTCAGCCGTGGAGCTGCTTCGATGCCGCGAGCCAGGGCGGATGCCTTTCACCCGGCGGATGCTATCCTGGAGAAGGTTCGTACCGCTTCAACCTAACGCCCGGCTACGCACCGTCCGGGACGCCGGCGGCTCGGGCCGGCGCGACCTGGATGATGACCGAGAACGGTTACAGCGCGCAAGTCGATAACGTCATGCCGCGCTTCGGCTCCGCGGCAATCACCGACCTTTGGCAGCCCGACGACAGGCTGGTCGTCAACCTCGGCGCGCGGATCGACCGCTTCGCCTACTTTACGAACGACCTCGAGAACGGATACCCCGCGCGTCAGTTTTGGTTCGACGCGTACAATAACGAATTTTGCGGCGCGAATGGAAAGGCGACGCAATGGCGCTGGAACTCGGCGACCGACTCGCTGGGGAACTGTTCGCCCGGCTTTGCGCCGCTGACCGAACCGGGCCTCGGCCTGTATAACGTCGGTGCGGGAGAACAAGTCGCCTACGTCTTTCAGCCACGTCTCTCGTTCACGTATACGCTCGACCAAGATACGGTGATCCGCGGTTCGGCCGGCAAGTACGCGCGCGCCGAGGGCTCGTCGTACTACCAGTACAATACCTATCAGCAGAATCTCGCTTCGTTTATCGCGCAGTTCTATCCGTACGGCTACCATACGCCCGACCACGACATCTCCCCCGATACGTCGGACAACTTCGACCTTTCGCTCGAGAAACACGTGAAGGGTACGAGGCTCTCCTACAAAGTCACGCCGTTCTACCGCGATACGAGCAACGAGCTGCAGTTCCAAGCGATCAATCCCGTTGAAGGAACGCTCGCCGGGCTCAACGTCGGCACGCAGCGTTCCTACGGCGCCGAATTCTCGCTGCAGTATGGCGACTTCAGCCGCGACGGCTTCTCGTCGCTGCTCTCCTACACGCACACCGAGAACCGGATCCGCTTCTCGCCAATCAACGGCGTAAGCGTGATCGACGCGCTCAACACGCAGGTCGAGCTGTACAACTCGTATACCGCGGCGTGCGCCGGCATCTCGAAGTCGTCGCCGAACTGGGCGGCCTGCGGCAGCGGCGCGTACGCCGGCAACGCCAAGGCGGTGCTGCGCAACACGCAATCGGGTACGCGCGATCAAGGGCAACTCAAGATTCCCAACCCCTACTATCGCGACGCGCTGCAGCCGCTCTTCGATCCGAGCGCGTGGTACGCCCCGTACGACGTGATACCCAGCCCCTTCAACGCGGCCAACGGCTACGAAGTCCCCGACGTCGCCTCGCTTATCCTAAACTATCGGCACGGGCGTTTTGCGGTAACCCCGTCGCTGCATTACAGCGACGGCTCGAACTACGGCTCGCCGCTGGTATGGCCCGGCTACGTTCCGCAGTCGTGCGCGCACGAGCCGGGCAACACGCCGCTGACGCCGGGTAAGACCTGTTCGGGCGGTGCGGCCGGCGCGATCTTCCTACCCGATCCCTATAGCGCGCATTTCGACAATCTCGGGGCTTTCATTCAGCCCGCGGAGCTGACGCTCAACCTGCAAGCCAGCTACGACGTCAGTCCGCGCGTGACGCTCACGGTGCAAGCCGTCAACCTCTACAACCAGTGCTTTCAGCGCGGATACGTGTGGGACAACTCGGTGACGTGCGTCTACTCGAACCTGCCGTCGAACATTCTCGCTCCCGCGGGAAACTTCGTTAAGAATCCACCCGCGCAACTGCGCTATCCCTACGGAACGTTCTACAATATTACCGAAGTGGGCATTTCGTCGGTGCTGCAGCCGTTCGGCTTCTTTGCCGACCTGAACGTCAAACTGTAGCGTCGTTTAAGTGAAACGGCGCGACTTCGTCGTCAAGCTGGGAGCGGTCGCGTTTGCGGCGGCGGCAGTCCCAGAGTTTGCGGTCTGCGGTGCTTCGGCGGCGCGCGGACGCGAGCGCGTCGCGATCGTCGGGGCGGGCATCGCCGGACTGGTGACGGCGCGCCGCCTGCGCGATGCCGGCATCGCGGCGACCCTCTACGATTCCGCGAACCGCGTTGGCGGGCGCATGCACTCCGAACGCGCGTATTGGGACGAGGGACAGCACACCGAGTGGTGCGGCGCGATGATCGACTCGACGCATCTCGCGATGCACGCGCTCGCACGGCGGTTCAATCTCGGCTTACTCGACACGTACGCGGCGCGTCCGCCGCACGCACGCGATACCTGTTTTCTCGGCGGCCGCTACTATGCGATGACCGATGCGGACCGCGATTTCGCCGCGATCTATCCGGTACTGCAGGCGCAGTTGGCGAGGGTCGGTCCGACGACGACTTATGCAAACGCGACACCGGAGGCGAAGCGGCTCGACGCGATGAGTATGCGCGATTGGATCGTCCAATACGTGCCGCACGGGCTTGACGGGCAACTGGGGCGGCTTATCGCGCAATCGTATCGTAACGAATAC
>JBEKRW010000205.1:0-4825 GCA_049517595.1 Candidatus Cybelea sp.
GAAGTAGTCGAAACGGCGCTGGATCTGATATTCCGGCAGCGCGGGAACGACCTCGAGCTTTGCTTTGAGCGCGACGTCGTCGGGAACGCGCAGCAGGTCGTCGAGCGACCCGATGCCGATCGCGCCGAGCATCTGCTTGATATCACGGTCGGTATGTGGTGCGTACATGCTTTTGCGGCTTTCCTTGTTGCCGCTTTGGCCACCATTTCCCTCGCACTTCCGAGCAGGCGGGCGCTGTTCGGTCCAGGAACGGGAATCGGCGTGGACACCGTCCTCCTCTTTGCGGGCGCCACGATTATGGCCGCAACGGCGGCGATCACCTCATCACGCTACGGCGACCTGCCCGAAGTCATTCCGATTCACTTCGGCTTGGACGGCACCGTGAATCGATATGGGCCTCGCTCCATGGCATGGCTGCTGGTCGTCATGCAGGTTGCGATCGCGGCGGGGTTTTTCTCGATTTACTCCGCGACGGGCACGCGCGGAGTCCTGGTGATGGGCGTCTGCATGGCCGCGATTTTCTTCCGCGTGCAGTTGCTCATTCTTTCGGCGGCAATGACCGGCGCAAAGCGGGTGCCGATCGGCGGGTCCGTTCTTTTTATTGTAGTCGCCCTGGCAGTCGGGGTTCTTGCTGCGACTCGCGGTTAAAGGAGCGCGTCGTCGCGAACCGAAGCGATTGGCCCCGCTGCTAATCGACGGAGGTTTTCATGAGCGAATACCATCAGCATAGCGATCTTTCACTTCTGCCCGAGCTGAAAAAGCTCGATGGCCCCGGGTTTGACGGTTTCGTCGCACTCGACAAAACGGTCGGCCGCACCGACGGTGCCGTACCGCAAAAGTATCGCGAGCTTATCGCGCTCGGTGTCGCCCTGACGACACAGTGCCCCTATTGCCTCGACGTGCATACAAAGAACGCAAAGAAAGCCGGTGCGACGCGTGAAGAGCTCGCCGAGACGGTTCACATCGCCGCAGCGTTGCGCGCGGGCGCCGCGTTGACGCACGGCTTACTGGCGCTGCGCCTCTTCGACGAAGCTTAACTAGCGCCGCGCCGTAGCAGGCTTTACCACAGCCACGCGGCGCCGCGCACGCCGCTCGAATCGCCGTGGGCGGCCGGGACGAGGCGCACGTCTACCGGCGCGGAGATGGTATAGCGCTGTATCAATTCCGGAACGTTCTCGTACAGGCGAGCGATGTTGGAAAGACCGCCGCCCAAGACGATGATGCCGGGATCGATCAGGTTGACGACGTGCGCCAGCCCGCGCGCTAAGCGATCCTCGTACGCGGCAAGCGCGTCGCAAGCTTCGCGGTCTCCGCGTTCGCCAGCCGTGGCGATCTCGATCGCGCTGCGCTCACGCCCGGTTCGCTTTGTAAAATCGGCCGCAAAGCCGGGGCCGGAAAGAAAAGTTTCGATGCAACCGCGCTTGCCGCAATAACACCGTGGCCCCGGTTGTTCGGCGGCATCGGCCCACGGTAGCGGGTTGTGTCCCCACTCGCCGGCGACGTTGTTACGCCCCGGAAGAACCTTCCGCCCGACGACGATGCCGCCGCCAACGCCGGTCCCGAGAATCACACCAAAGACGACGCTCTCGCCGGCGCCTGCGCCATCGACCGCTTCGGAAAGCGCGAAGCAGTTCGCGTCGTTGGCAATTCGGATCTCACGGCGCAGCGCGGACTCGATGTCGCGCTGGAGCGGCGTGCCGTTGAGCACGACGCTGTTGGAATTGCGCAGCAATCCGGTGCTCGGAACGATCGCTCCCGGCGATCCCACGCCGACGGTTGCGCGCTGCCCGACCTCTTCTTCAACGGACGAAACGAGCGACGCAACCGCGGCAACCGTGCCGCCGTAATCGCCGGCGGGCGTCGCGCTACGGCGCCGGACGACTTCCGAACCATCGGCGGAGAGCGCGACGATCTCGATCTTCGTCCCGCCGAGATCGACGCCGATTCGCACCGCGGTCTAGCTAACCGGCGGTAGTTTTTTCGTAGTCGGCTGCGTTGAGCAGCAACTTGGCCTCTTCGGGATCCGAGAGTTTGAGCTTGAAGAGCCACCCGGCCCCGTAAGGCTCGCGGTTGACCGCGGCCGGATCGCCATCGAGAGCTTCATTGATCTCGACGACCTTGCCCGAGAGCGGCGTAAAGAGGTCGGAGACCGCTTTGACCGATTCGATGACGCCGACGTTGAAGAACTGCTCGATCTCCCTGCCGACCTTCGGTAGTTCGACGTAGACGATATCGCCGAGCGACTCTTGCGCGTAGTCGGTGATGCCGATCGTCGCCGTCTCACCGTCGAGTTTCGCCCACTCGTGTTCTTTGCTATACAGCAGGTCCTGCGGTTGCGCCAAGACTTCTCCTCTTTGCAGTTATTTCGCGCGTTTGTAAAACGGCAACGCTACGATCGTCGCCTGATGCTTCGTGCCGCGGATTTCGATCTCCAGCCGCGTGCCCGGCGTTGCGGCCGCTTTTTCGACGAGGGCCGTCGCGATGTTCTTGTTGTCGACCGAGGGCGCGATCGAGCCGCTGCGGATCGAGCCCACGACTCGTCCGTCGTGCCAGACGGCGTAGCCCTCGCGCGCCGGAATCCGGCCGTCCATCACGACGCCGGCGATGCGAGCAAAGTCGTCGCCTTGGATTTGCCGTTCCAGCGCTGCTTTGCCGAGAAACTCCGGCTTAGCGGTTTTCACCGCCCAGTTGAGACCGGCCTGAACCGGCGTGATCTCCTCGGTCAGCTCGTGCCCGTAGAGCGGCATCCCGGCCTCCAAGCGCAAGACGTCGCGCGCGCCGAGGCCGCAGGGCTCCAGCCCTTCGCTGCGATGCTTCTCGATCAGCGCGTTCCAAACCGCGGGCGCTGCATCGTTTGAAAGGAAGAGCTCAAAGCCGTCCTCGCCGGTGTAACCGGTTCGCGCAATCGTCGCGGGCACGCCGTCGACGCGGCCTTCGACGCAGAAGTAGTACTTGAGCGCATTGAGGTCGACGTCGGCGTGCGGCTGCAGCATCGCGACCGAGCCCGGGCCCTGAATCGCAATGAGCGCCGATTTGCCGTGCTGGTTATTGAGCTCGACGCCGCTTTGCGGGCGGTTGGCGTTGAGATGCTCCCACATTTTATCGGCGTTGGACGCATTGACGACGAGCAACCAGCGGTTCTCGAGGCGGTAGAATATCGTGTCGTCGTGCGTGCCGCCTTCCGGATTGCAGAAGAGGTTGTAACGCGCCTGCATCGGCTTCATCGTCCCCACCGCGTTGGTGGTGAGCGTCTCGGCCCAGTCCGCGACCATATCGCCGGTAAGCCAGAACTGGCCCATGTGCGAGAGATCGAAGAGCCCGGCGCGGTGACGCACGGCATCGTGTTCCCGCAAGATGCTCGAGTACTGCACCGGCATCTCGAAACCACCGAAAGGAACCAGCTTTGCGCCCAGCCGCGCGTGATCGTCGTAAAGTGCAGTGCGCTTCACGGAGACGAAAAGTGGCCGGATTTTGGAGGCTTTTCGACGGGGTAGCTGTTGAGGAAGTCGAGCGTGGCGTGGGCCACGATCTCCGTCCCGCTTCGCACGTAGACTTCGCCGTAGACGATTCGGCGACCACCGCGCAGTACGCGCGCTTCGGCAATCAGATCGTGCGGCGGGCCGGCCGGCGCAAGAAAGTTGCACTGCAGTGCGATCGTCGTAGTATCCTGGTCGCGCCCGTAGATCGAGGCGAGTGCAACGTAGAAGACCGTGTCGCAGAGGCTGACGATCGCGCCACCATGGACGGCGCCCGTGCCGTTGGTGATCTCCTTGCGATAGGGCATGCGCATCACCGCCTTACCGTGCTCGACGCTTTCGAGCTTCAGGTCGAGGAGCGCAACGAAGTTGCTCTTCTCCTTCTCCCAAGCACGAGGCGCACCCGAAAAATCAATGCTCATGTGATGGTTTTCCCTTCGGCGTCCTTCGACTCCGCTCAGGATGACAAGCCTAAAATGTATCCCCGCCGGTCGCCAGCATTCGGCGCAGGTAGAGTGGCAGCGAGAACAGGCGCCGGTGCGTTTCGGCGTCGTAAAAGAAGCTTTCGCCGCGGAGGCGCGCGCAGTAGGCGTCGATGCGCCCGGCTTCGAGGTGAGCAAGGTCCACGCGGTCGCTGCAGGCCAGGAAGGCCCAATCGGTATCGAAGGCCGGCACGTGGGTAAAGAATGAGGCGACGTGCGCGTAGTGGCGGCGCAGCGTGCGCGCCATCTTACAGTGCAGCGCGGCGTTGTGCACGCCCGCGGTGCTGGCCTGGAGTGCGTAGATCCCGCCCTCGGTCAGGCGGGATTTGATCAGCGCAAAGACGTCGTCGTTGAAGAGCGGATTGCTGGGTGAATCCCCCAGCGGCTCGGTCAGATCGGAGAGGATGACGCCGTAGCGGTCTTGCCGAACACGCATGTGCTCGAGCGCGTCGCCCACGATGACCTCGGCGCGAGCATCGTCGAACGCGCCTTCGGACCATTCGGGAAGAAACTCTTTCGAGACCGCGAGCACGCGCCCGTCGATGTCGACCATCGTGCAGCGCGCAACGTCGGGGGAGCGCAGAACCTCGCGCAGCGTGGCGCCTTCGCCGCCTCCGAGAATCAAGACATTGGCGCGATCCTGCGCTCCCGCTAGCGCAGGGTGAACCAATGTCTCGTGATAGATCCGTTCGTCGGTTTGAGAGCTTTGCGTGTCGCCGTCGATCACCAGCATCTTGCCGAAGACCGGCGAGCGAAGCACCGCGATTTGCTGATATTCCGAGCGCTCCGAGACGAAGAGTTCTTCGATCGCATGGTGATGCTGCTCGGTCGGCGCGAACTCTTCGACGTACCACTGCCAGTATTGCG
>JBEKRW010000206.1:0-8205 GCA_049517595.1 Candidatus Cybelea sp.
GTTGCCCAAAGTCAGAGTGTTGCTGCATCGGCGTAGGTCGTCATACAAGCCCTGACGGTTGGGAATGCGAGAGGTCGAGAGCCGCGTAATCCTGGCGCGGTAAGAGTGGCTCTGTTTGTCATGCAGCGGTGGCCTCAACTAAGGAGAGCACCGCAGACTCCAAGCGATTGAGGCTGTTAACCACGTCACCGAGGACTGCGAGCCTTGGAACTTGGTGCTGGCCCCTACGGTGAAGAGTAATGATTCCGAGACGTCGCAACCTTAACAGCGAAGCCGTAGTAGCCGAAGGCGTTGCGCCGATCGCGGTCGCGAGGTCTGCCTGTGTAGGTTCGCCTCGGAGTAACTCGCGAATGATCTTGCGATCGACTTCGTTAAGTTTTGTCACGCTAAGCGAACCCGTTCTTCCATCGCTGCGTCCGGGGTGAGCGGCCTGTGAATATCGCCGCTTCCAAGCACCTTGGCGATTTGTGCGGCCTCTGACTTGGTAACGGTCACATAAGACGGAAGAGCCTCAAGCTGTTCCAACCTTGCGACGCTGATGCCCGTTTTCGAAGCTAAGGTCGGGAGGGGACAGCCTTGCATGATCCGCCGATGACCCATAACGGATGGTGACTTCGACGCTTCGGCTTCTCGCCTTGAAACTGTGGTGGTGAGTCCGGAGTCGGTGCTCACGGTTGTGTTTACAGATGTCATTTATGAACCTTTCGAGCAGTAGCTCTTGAGAATGGTGGACGCGATCGCTTCGGCGTCCACAGGTTGAGTGAGAACTTCAAACGGTGCGCCATAGTGGCGCGACAATAGCCGCCTAAGTTGCTTTCCAGCTTGTGCCGGATGCCGCATAACCGTGCTGAGCGTGCTCTTCTCGTAACCGCCGAGCTTCTCTCCGAGAGAGTCGAGCGACTCAGAGCGAACGACACGAAGCACGCGCATTAAAGTGGATGACATAGCGATTCACCTCCCTTGAGTTTTAAGAATGTTCTTGGTAAGAATACGTTTGAAAGTTTCGCGGCTGTTGCGGGCTAAGGTACACAGGAGACCCCGGATTGACAACAAGCCGCAAACCGCATCACTCCCCAACCGTGCGGCGGGAGCCTGATAAGGCGCAAACGACCTCGGCAGGCTCGACCTCGTCATGGGAGTGCCTCTCAGCACTTCACCCAAAAGCGGCTCGGGGCGAGTCCCCAAGACTTCATCCACTCCAAGGAGCATTCGTGGATGCACCGGCCACGCTCGACCGGAACCCGCGACACGGTTTATCATCCCGTGGGCGGACTTTTGACATTCCCCGTCTGGGGAAACGGATTGAGCTACGCAGCGTCAGCGAGTTCGATCTCCTCACAGGTAGCCGCTACGATCTGGCCGTCATCGTTGTAGGTGAACGTCCACTTCAAAGAGCGCGAGTACGATGGAGTCGGCGCAGGCTTGGGCAGTTCCACGTTTCGGAGGATAGGTAACGCTTCGGTGAGTCGATTCAAAGTGGTGACTCCGTGATAAAGGCAATGGTCGCATCGAACCCGGCGACCGATCAACGGATGGTTACCGAAGTACTGACGGTCGAGGACTAGGCCGAGGAGTTTTTCACACCCGGCACGGCGGCAATATAGCTGCCCCGTTTCGCCCTTCAAGAGAGGTCGATGGCCGCTGCGGTCGATGATTCCGGCCCGAGTTCCCCCTCTATGAGGTAATGGGACAATCCCGTCCACCGATGGTGCGGGAGATTTGCCTCGTCGCTCGTCTGCTCGCTTGTACTTGTGCTCGTCGCTACAGTATGCCCGGCGCGTCCCCTCAGGGTCGAAGTAAATGCCGCACCAGCACTGCTTGATCTTGGGCTTACCGGGCATGGTGTTGCTCTCTCTTTGACGGGCGGGAAAACGATCGCGCCGAATCCACCGTCAGGCGGCCAGCGATCGCGAGGAACGAGGGTGCTTCATTTAGGTAATAACTCACTTCGTGAGTCTACCACACAAGGGCAATACTTGTCAGCCCCTTGGCCGCGCACTTCATGGCCATTCTAATGCCACACTAATCTTTCACGAGGGAGCGGGGCAGGCTGCCGCTTCAAGACGAACATACGTTCGCCAATGGCTCGCCCGCCGCAGTACCCCCTATCTGAACCGGACTCGCTGGCGGTCGCCACGGTCAAGGAGGCTATCAAGCAGCTGAGTCCTGAGGGTCGCGCCTTCGTCTTAGCGTGGCTCGCCAAGTTCTACAACGATGCTGGCATGATGTTCTCGCCTTCCATTACGCAAGAACGTCGGCGAGTTACGATCGACGGGGAGACGTTCTGGCTCGTCGCGATGCCAAAGCGAAAGTGACCGGCGCGCCGGAGGGTGTATAGAAACTCCGCTGCGTTTGGCCGACGGCTACTGAGATCGCGGGCGGTCGGCGGGGCGTCGTTCTGGGAGGGCTTATACTTTGAGGATGCCCCACGACGACGAACGGGAGCAGCCCGAGCAGCCTTCAACCCCCGAGCAGCCCGATCACGACAGGCCGGCTGGGCGCGGGACCGTCAACTCATACGACTCGGACCCTGACATTCCGACCGCTTGGGACGTTGCCAAAGGCTACGCTCGCGGGTTCGGGACCGACGATTGGGTCGCGCAAGGTGAACCCGTTGTCATTTCCGGCAAGCCGTATCTGCCGAGAAGCCATCCAGACCCAACTGGAGACACGTCGCCAGATGCTTCGCCGCTGGACGAACTTGCAAAGAAGTTCAGCGATCCAGCTCTCCTGGAATACTTCCGCAACACGAGCCCTGAGGAGATGTTCAACCGCTCGCTTATGGCGGACGTCGAACGCTTGGGCGTGTTGGATCATCCGACGGCAGATGCTGGTTCCAAAGAATCCGGATTCGAATTAGTGCCGTGGTACGAGCGCCCCGACGAGCAGCAGAAGCTCGCGGTCACCGCTGTAAGCGTGTTCCTAGCAATTGCGGCTGGAGCAGCATGTGTGATTTGGCCCGGGTTTCTGACCAAACTAATCTTCATATTCTCCAGCGGCGCAGCGGTGGGTGCTACTGTCTGGTTCTTATGCCATTTGCGTCGGGCAAATGGTGCCATCATTTACGGGTCCACTGGATTTCTTACAACGGCATTCATTCTGGCCTTCGCACTGTTCCGACCGCCGACCGTTGCGGGTTCTTCGGCTGTTACCTCTGCACGGTCGGCGCCTCAGGCCACGCCTCACTTCATCGGCGGAATCGCCACCGCGATGGACGTTTTGCTTCCCGGAGCCGACCACCGTATCGTGTATGTCACCGCCTGGGTTCAGAATGACGGCACTCGACCAAGCAAATTGGACCTTTGGACTATCACAGCGGACGATGCTGTTACGGGAGAAATGCTCGATGGTCGTTTGCTGAAACCTGCTCGTCCGTTCGCAGCTAAGTTTAACGATCCAAAAACGCATCTCCAAACAATAATAAAGTATAACCTGCGAATGACACCAGGAAAGACCCCTACACAATAACAGAGGCTTCTCCAGAGGCTATGCCATGACCGACGACAAGAACCCAACGGAACGTTTCGAGGATTTCGCCGGAAAAGTGCGACCCAAAGCCGCAGAAGCGGACGCGGAAGAAGTCATGGAGGGCGGCATTCCGCCCACTGGGGAAGCGGCGGATGATTAGGCGGCCAGCGACACTCGATGGCGTCGAGTATTGGCTTGCGCGGGTGCCGAAGCGGTAGAGGGTGGAACAAGTCCAGTTATGCGCTGGTTTGTTTGGATGGGTGTGTTCTGGGGCGTGGTTCTCGCCGCTACAATATTTGTGGCGCGACCGCATATAGTGACGCTGTGGTATCCCGTACATCCTGGGCCGCCTCCCCCGGATGTGCGCGTCATCCTGAGCCCGGGGGAATCAGCGCCGATGCGCTACTTCACTGACAGAACCAATTGCTGGTTCAACGCCCGTGGTTTTCCTGATGGAGCGGCCTGGCAGCCAGGATATCGTTTCCGTTATCCTGACGCTTACTGCCGTTCAAGGCGCGTGATCGCGTGGGGCCGCGACCCGGGGAGCAGAGGGCAGTAGGCAGACTTATCATGGCCGCGATCACGGAAAGGCGGAACGCCACGATAAGCCAAGCTCACTCGGAATGCCGTTTACTTGCACGTACGATCTGGACCAAAGACCCGATCCGGAACTGGTCAACCTCTTTCAGGAATCGTACCGTTTCATAGAAGACTCGTTGGGATCGACATTCCACTTCACCGTAGATAGCGATGGACGACCAAACGCGGTACAAGCCTACATCTTGTACGTTGCTGCTCTGATAGTAGGGGCTGCAGACGCGTCGTTGACTTTGACCTTGCATAACCTCGGCAGGGAAGCCCGGTTTCTCGGTAGGCAGATTTTTGAGTACTGGCTTCGCGCGGCATACTACGCAGCTCGCCCAAACGAGGCGAAATCGCTTCTGCTATCACTCCCTTTCGGCGAACGGCAGATTTTGGACGAACTCGGCTACGAGAAGGATTCCGAACGCTATAAGGTTCTCGAGGCTCAATGCGCCGATACGCTAGCTCGCCATCCCGGCTTCGTCCCACATAATGAGCCCAAGCTGTCAAAGATCGTTGGAAGCGATCCAACGGCGAAGAAGCTATACGCATTTTTCTATCGTATTCCAAGCCAGACCGGTCACGCCACCGGAGCAGGATTCGGGGCCGTGTATAAGGAGCGCGGGGTCGACTTCAATAGTCAAGAGCCCAACCCAAATATCGGACTCGCGGTAGATGCGTGGATCATACATCAGTTCTTAAAGCTTATGAACGTGGAGTTGGGCCTAAAGTTCACGGTAGCCGTCAACGCGTTTTCCGCACGCTTGGAGTCAATCCGCGAGCGGCTAGGAGATGACTTAGGGTTCGTTCAGGCGTCAGAATAGCGGTGACCCATGCTTGAAACGATCCGGGGCGGCGTACCAGAGCCTCAGCTTTCCTGTGGGGACAGCTTCCGTGTAATAGAGAGGCGTCGCGAGCAGGCGCCGGCTATCGCGCCTTGAAAGGCCGCGCTGCATGCTGAGCTGCAAGAAGTTGATGCGCTTATTGCTCACCATGTCCGCAGTTGTCACTCTTGTGTCATGTAGCGTAGCCGGAGGTCCGCCGTCGATCGTTCGTAACGCCGTAACGCAAGGCGCAACGTTATCCCGGACTCCTACGCTGAGTAAAGCCGATAGCGGGCCGTCGTGGATGGAGCCGGATCTTGAGAGCCAAAGTCTGCTGTACGCATCAGACTATCATCGTCAGGTAGTATATATCTATACTTATCCCGAGGGCGTACGAGTCGGGAAGCTGGGGGGCTACGTCTTCGACTACCCCAGGGGTCTTTGTGTTGACGCCGCGAGTAACGTCTGGGTGGCCGATAGCGGCAGCCAAAATCTTGTCGAGTTCAGACACGGCGGCATTAAGCCGATACGGAAGCTGGAGGAAAAGCTCGGGTTTCCACTTGCGTGCTCTGTTGATCCGAAGACAGGCGATTTAGCAGTGTCTAATCACTCAAACTACGAAGGCGGTAGCGTACTCATCTTCAAACAGGCGCATGGAACGCCGGTTAAGGTCACGCTTCCCGAGCCGTTTTCGCCCTGGTTCCTCGGCTACGATGGAAGCGGGAATCTCTTTATCGACGGCTACAACTACCCTACCTACAGCGTCCAGATTTTGAAGCTGGAACCGGGGCATAAAAAGGCCGTCACGTTGACCATTCAGGGGAAGTTCCATCCCTATGCTGCGGGCGGAGTCCAATGGGATGGTAAGAACCTAGCAGTGGGCGACGAGGACGCAGGTAAGATTTATCGGCTACGCGTCTCAGGAAGCCATGCGACGGTCGGCGGTATTACGCCGCTATCAGAAAGCGAATATGACGCGACCTTCACGGATTTTTCGATACAAGGCAGCAAAATCATTGCCTCGCTCCAAGGGGGTGGCGCCTCGTACAAAGGATGGGTGAGGTTCTGGGCTTATCCCGGAGGCGGGCATCCACTGAAAGGTTTGAAAACTCCCTTCGATGAGCCTTTCGGAGTTGTTGTGAGTCCGGGCCGGTAGTGACTTGAGCAGAGGCCACCTTTTCTATTATTCTAGCTGCGCTTCAACGCCGATTACCGGGGAGCGATACGTTAACCATTGCGGTTCCTTCTCAGGATAGGCGAAGTTTTCGTCATAGACTCGCAGAAGCAGCTTGCATTCTGGCACGTCGTGTTGAAACGCCAATGGAGGAAACCTTCGCGCGACTTGAGCGCCGTTCGGATGCAGATCCGGTAAGTCTATGGTATAGACCAGAAGAGTTTCGGAGTCCACCCTCATCTTCGCGACGCGAAACACAGCTACCGACATATGGTTCGTTTCGGGTTTGAGGGATTCAGGTATGAGCATCTCGGCGATAACGGACCGGGCGAGCCTCCGGCCAGTGTTCATGACTTCTACAATCACAGCGAACCCGTCAAGGAAAATCAGCCCTCCTTCGCGAGATGGACGGTGCACCTTTTCATAAGCTATCCTCGCTTCGACTCGTATATCCGGTCGCCGCGTTAGTTCTTCAAACTCGCTGGTCACAACTTTGAGTTCATCCTTCGCGAGCCCGTAGGACTTGTTTGCGATCTGCACGGCCCGGACGCTAGCGAACGCCGCCACCAAGGCTGCAACGATGCCCAAGAGAGCCCATCCGTCTGGCCCGGGAAGTGAAGTGACCTGCTCGGGAGGCATACTCCGAACGACGACGGGTATGGCCGTTGATAGAGCCAGAAGCGCGAGCATATGGAGATTGTAGCAGACGACTACTGGGGCGGAAGCTAAGCTCTCCCGGGAGGACGGAGTTTGTCCCACAAACCCCGAGGTTGTCCCCTATTAGGAGCCTCACGGCCAGAAGGAGCGTTGCATTTTTGTATGGACGCCTTTGGCATTTGCCTCATAGGCTCGCTGCGCGGTGAGAATTTGCATCATCGCATCGATGATGGTGACATTTGACTCTTCGAGCATCCCGAAGTGAAGCTTCGGACCGTCGGGCGAACCGGCAACGACGTCTTTCGCCTTTCCCGACTCGGGCGTCGCCTCGAAAATTGCCCCGCCGGCCGCCCGCAGATGCTCGGGTGCCGCAAACTCCGCAAGGCGAATGCGGCCGAGCGTGCGAGTGCCCCCGACAAGAGTTGCGCGAACGCTTCCATCCCCGGCGACCGTTACCGAAAGGGCATCGCTGGGAATCGTGATGCCCGCAAGCCGGTAATCCCCGGCGTTGCGCAACGTTCCGTCGGCGCTGCGCGAAAACGCTCCGTCGCGCGTATAGAGCCTGCGCCCGTGCCCGTCGAGCACCGTAAGAAAACCGGGGCCGTCGATCGCAAGATCGAACGGACCGGCGCTTCGGGCCAGCTTACCCTGAGCGAAGAGCACGCGCGAGCCAAGCGCAACGGTTCCAAGGCCCTGTCCACCGGGCGCGACCAACTCGGCAAAGGTTTGCGCCGATCCTTTGAATCCGACGACGCCGGCATTGGCGAGGTTATCGGCAATCGTATCGAGATTGCGTTGCTGAGCCGCCATGCCGCTGGCGGCAACAAAGAGTGCACGTTCCATGGCGGTATCTCCTTATTTCACGCGAGCCGTATCGGCTGACTTCTGACGCGTGGCGTCGATTGCGGCGACGGCCTTTTCCGCGCTCTCAAAAGAGCGCTCCGCGGAGAGCACGTCGATCATTTGGGAGATCGCGTCGACTGCCGGACCCTCCAAGAATCCGCTCTGCACGCGACTAGTCGCAGGAAGACCGAGCGCGCGCGCGTCGACGGTGGCACCCGGCGGAAGGCGCAGCGCCCCGTGAAGCCCCAGCACGACACGTCCCCGGCCGTCATGCAACGTTCCATCGGCTTCGCGGATGAAGGCACCGGCTCTCGTCTGGCCCACATGACCTGCAGAGTCCACAACGCGGAACGCGCCGCCGCCGAGAATCGCGAGATCGAAATCTCGACCGGTGTGCCGCAGCGCGCCGCCTTCGCCCGACGTCCGTCGTGCAATCGTAACCCCCAGGGCGGTTAGAAAACCTCGCGCGTCGATGCGCCGAAATCCGTCGGTCGAAACGTTGGCGAGATTTTCGGTCGCGATTTCAAGCCGCGTTCGGGCCGCGACCATGGCGCTGGCCGCCCATGCGATTCCGTCCATGCACGCATGGTAGCGAAGTGGCTTGGCCGAATCGTTTCCGCACGATGGCCGGCCTTCGCTTTCTCGCGTGTGCGGTTG
>JBEKRW010000207.1:0-4809 GCA_049517595.1 Candidatus Cybelea sp.
ATGTTCCAGGCCAAGGCCGTGCGGCGCGGCATCGATCTCAAAGCCTTCGAATACGGTGAAGTGGAGCCGGCGGCCGGCGGAACCGTGCGCCAGGTCCTCACACCTCGCAGCGGGATCTCGAAAGATCAAAGCCGAGACCTAATGGTGCACATCAAGAACCTCAAGCTGAAAGTCACCGCGCAGTTTCAGGACGAGCAGATTCGCGTCTCCGGCAAGAATAAGGACGATCTGCAGAAGGTCATCACGTCGCTGAAGGCGCTGGAGTTCGAGCTGCCGTTGCAGTTCGTAAACTACCGTTAGCGAAATGCGCTCGATGCGAAGCGTCGCATTCATCAGCCTCGGTTGCGCGAAGAACCTCGTCGACACCGAGGTAATGATCGCCAAACTCTCGAGCGCCGGCTGGCGGTTGGAATCCGAAGCCGGGCGCGCTGATACGGTCGTGATCAACACCTGCGCCTTTATCGATCCGGCGAAGGAAGAATCTACCGAAGTCATCCTCGAGCATGCTTCGCGAAAGCGTCGCGGTCAGCAGTTGATCGTCGCCGGCTGCCTGGCGCAGCGGTACGGCGCGCAGTTGCAAAGCCTGGTTCCGGAGATCGATGGCGTCGTCGGAACGGGCGCCTATGCCGGCATCGTCGAGCTGCTTGAAGACGTCGAGGCGGGTCGAAAACCCGTCCGGCTTCATTTGGAAGCCGAACCCGAGCACGACTTTCTGCCGCGTCTCGTCACGACGCCGCGAGCGACTGCCTATCTGAAGATCGCCGAAGGCTGCGATCACCCGTGCACGTTCTGCATCATTCCGGCGCTCCGTGGAAAGTTCAGAAGCCGCAGCATGGAGTCGATTCTGCTTGAGGCCGAAGCGCTGGTGAACGGCGGAGCCAAAGAGCTGATCTTGATCGCGCAAGATACGTCGATGTGGGGCCGCGACCGCGGGCTGCGCCGCGGCGGGCTCGCGCAGCTGCTCGAACGGCTGCATACGATCGACGCTCTGCAATGGATTCGTTTGCTCTACTTATACCCGGCAACCGTCGACCGCGAGCTGGTCAGCGCCATCGCCGAGCTTCCCAAAGTCTGCAAGTACATGGATATGCCCTTGCAGCACGCGCACCCCGAAGTGTTGCGAGCGATGCGACGGCCGGGTAACGGCGAGCGGTATCTCGAGATCCTCGACGACTTTCGTTCGCGCATTCCGGGAATCACGATGCGCTCGACCTTCATCGTCGGCTTTCCCGGCGAAACCGACGAGCACGTCGAATATCTCGAGCACTGGATCGAACGCGCGGAGCTCGATCGCGTCGGCTTTTTCGAGTACAGCGCGGAAGAGGGAACGCCGGCCGCGGAACTATCGGATCGCGTCGGCGCTGCGCGCCGGCGGCGGCGGCTCATCCGCCTGCGCGAAGCGCAACGGCTGGCCTCGGAGCGCGGGCGCGCCGCGCGCTGCGGCACAACGGTTCGCGTCCTTGCAGAGGAGTTTCTTAATGCAAAACGAGCATGGTTCGGACGTTCGGAAGGTGAAGCGCCGGGTGTCGATGGTGGCATTTATTTCACAGGAAACGCTCAGGTTGGCGAGTTCGTCGACGTTCGCTTGGAAGAGTACGGACCGTTCGATTTCTTCGGTAGCGCCGAGTCGCCGGAGCGTTGTGCCGTTTGACTAAGGCCAAGGTCGCGCTGACCCTCGCCATCGTTGTCGTCGGCGTCGTCTCGGCCGTCGCCGGTTATACGGTCGTCGAGCGTAAGAGTCCGGTGACCGCGCTTACCCAGATGTTCGTGCCGACGCCACAACAGGTTTTCGGCAAGTCCAATCTGCTCGTGCTGGTCGAAGGGCTCGACTACGACTACAACGAGAAGGACGAAGAGTATTCCGCCAATTCGCGCAGCGACGTGATCTGGGCAGTTAATCTCGATTTCGCGAACAAGCGAATTTACCAGTTATCGATCCCCCGCGACATGGTCGCCACGATGCCCAACGGCGCTCAAGCTAAGATCAATCAGGCGCAATCCGAAGGAGGCGTCAAAGAGGCGAAGAGCGTCATCGCTCAATGGCTCGGGATCCCGCCCTTCAATCGGTATGTGATTCTGCGCATTGACGCCACAAAAGAGTTTATCGCCGCCATCGGCGGCGTCAATGTATACGTAAAGACGTCGGACTGCCTACAGCATAAAACCGGCTGCACCGGCGATACCCTCGATTACGACGATACCTGGGGCCACCTTCACATTCATTTGAAGGAAGGCTTGCAGCATCTCGACGGCGAGCATGCCGTCGCGTACATGCGGTTCCGTCACGATTGGTGCAGCGACCCGTGCCGCATCATGCGCCAGCAGCAAGTCTTGCAGGCGGTATCTGCCAAGATCAAGAGCGACCGCATTAACACGCTAATTCACTTGGGCGACCTCTTGGCCGTCTTCCGTAAGTACGTGCAGACCGATTTCACGGACCAGGAGCTTTTTTCGATTGCTACTTATTTCCAAGGCGTGCCGAATCTCGCGATCGTGAGCAAACAAGTGCCCTTCACCGGCGATATTGATTTGCCGAGCTACGGAGATTCGCTCGTGCCCGACACGCAGGCGCGAGCCCAGTTAGTAGCGACGATGCTCGTCGCGCCTCCGGTTCCGGTGCCGTCTCCCGACGTGATGGCACTTGCGGCGATTCCGGCTTCGACGCTGCACGTCGACGTGGAGAACGGCAGTACGGTCGCGGGGGCGGCACACCGCGTCGCGGCCGAACTCAAGCACGCCGGCTTTACCATCGGCGCAGTCGGTAACGCCGACCGTTCCGATTATACGGCCACGGAGATTCACGAGCATTCGAGCGTGATGTTTGCCGGAGCAAAGGTGCGCGCGGCGCTACCCCAGGGCGCGCGGGCCGCTATCGTCGTGCCCGATCCGTCGCCCAGCCCATCTCCGGCGCAAGCGAGCGTTACGGCAAGCGACGTCACGGTCATCGTCGGCAACGATCTGGCGAGTAACGCCACGCCGAACTTGTGACGGCGAAGAGCATCGTTGCGGTCGTTGCGGCGGCCGGGGTATTGATTGCCGGCGGCTGGCGCGTCGTCGTGCACAAGAGCAATTTGGCGCCGGCAATCGTAACGCCGGCGACGAACGTGCATCTGGAACTCTCCGACGATCTCGCGGCGCGACTCTATCGCGTGACGCACGAGCTGCCGACTGAGGATCGCTCCGCACGCCCGCGCTTGATCGCGCTCACGTTCGACGACGGGCCCTATCCGATTTACACGCCGATGCTGCTCGACATGCTGCGCGATCTGCACGTGCCCGCGACGTTCTTCTTGATCGGCCAGGATGCGCGGCAGTGGCCGGAGCTGACGCGCCGCATTGAAGCCGAGGGCAACGAGATCGGCGATCACACGTACACGCATCCGAACCTCGATCAAGAGAGCGCCGATCAAGTCCGCAAGGAGGTTCTCGAAGGACGCGACGCGCTCTGGCAACTCAGTCACGATCCGGCGGTGCGGGTCCTGATGCGTCCTCCTCACGGGCGCTACACCGAGCGCACGCTACGGGTCGTTCAAGCGCTCGGCTATTCCGTCGTGCTCTGGACCGACGACGGCGGCGATTGGCGTACGGTGACGGTTGCGGCCCTGCAGCGTCATCTGGTGGAGCATGCGACGGCGCCGGAAATCGTGCTCCTCCACAGCGGCAAACTCGCCACAATCGAGGCGTTGCCGTACGTCGTGGACCGATTTAAGAGGGCGGGCTACCGATTCGTTACCGTCGGCGAGCTGCTCAAGCTGGTTCAGACCGGCGACCTCAACCATCCCTTGCGGAGAGCGGTTTAGGCAGTTGCCACGCCAAATTATCGATGTTGAGTCGGGGCGTCCGGCCTACCAGCGCCGGCGAATCCGCCGCTTTATCGTGGTTTTTCTGGTCATTGTGATGTTTGTAGCCGCCATCTGGCTCCTCGCCAGCCGCACGCGTGCCGAGGAAAGTCACGCCTCTGCGGGAACCCCTGGGAAAGCATGCTGTCTAAGCTCACCGTAAGTTTTCTTCTGCTCGCCACTACTGCCGCGATCGTCGCGTGCAGCAATCTTGGCATGACGACGGGCGTGAACGTCGGACCGAACTTCCCGTCCAAGACGCTCTATGCCACCAACAGCAATCAGAACGCAATAAGCATCTATTCCGACGGTACGACGGAGTCGAAGCTGGGTGGCGGCCCGACCTATGAGATAGGCGGCGCCAACACAACGCTCAACGGCCCTCAGTATCTTGCCTTCGATCGACGCGGCGAGCTGTGGGTAACCAACTACAACCCCAGCACGAAAAATGCGGTGATAGTGGAGTTCGCAGCGCTCGCAACCGGGAACGTGGATCCGCTGAACACCGCGGTTCTGCCGGGCCGCCCGCGCGGCATCGCGTTTACGCCCAAAGGTCCAAGCCCGCTACCCTCGAGTTCGGTTCCGCCCGCACCACCGATCATGGTGATCGCCGACGTCGATCCGACCGACGTCTATCCGAGCCGCATATTACTGTTCAACTCGGGCGCCACGTCGCCGTACCAATCGATCGGTGGCCCCAAGCCCGGCTTGAATTTGCCCGGCGGAGTTGCGATCGACCGGAGCGGTCACTTATACGTCGCCAATATTCAAGGCGCAACGGTCGAGCAGTTCGCGCTCCCGACGCCCACGGCGAGCCCCAAGCCGACTTCGACGCCCAAACCAACGCCGACACCCAAGCCAACGCCAACGCCGACCGGGTCGCCCAGCCCAACGCCGTCGCCTTCGCCGTCGCCCACCCCATCACCGACGCCGACGCCGGTGAACATCTCTCCGCGATTCACGATCAGCG
>JBEKRW010000208.1:0-9745 GCA_049517595.1 Candidatus Cybelea sp.
AGCAGAACTATCTCCAACTGCCGCGCGCGGCACAACAGACGACTTGGATCAACGCCACGTACGCGTTTCCGCACTCCTACGTTACGGCCACGTCGCAGTTGGTCAACTATAACCTCCTCGGACCTGGCTCGCTCGAGGTCCCGAAGCCCCTCGGCGGCAGCCTCGCGCACCCGACGTTTCTGCAGTTGACGGCCAACAGCTTCCAAAACAAGATTGCCAAGCTGCCCCTCTTCGAAAGCATCTATGAAGGCTACGGGTTTGCGCACGACTCGGTCGGCGCCTCGCAATATCTGAACGGCTTTCCGGGCTACTGGCCAGGAAACGGTGCGTTCGCTCCGATCCCCGTGCCCGGCTTGCAATCGTACGGAGCGCTCTGCACGGTTCAGCCCTCGAAGGTTTACACATATTACTGCCCCACCTACACGACGATCTACAACACGGTTCTCGGGTTCAATCTCTTCACGCCGTCTCTAAAGCTCAACTATCCCGACAGCCCTTTCCAGCAGTATTACTTCAATGCGTCGTTTAACAAACAGCGCCAGTGGAACTCACTGCCGCACTACATCGACAACACGAACACGACCCTGACGGTTAGCCGGCAGTTCAACCGGGCGCTTCACACGTACGTCGGCTACGAGATTCAAAACATCGGCGACCATTACATCGACGGCGGCTACGAGCAATGCACTCAACCCCACGGACAGCCGACCGCCTACTGCCCCAATAGTTTCACGTCGTTTCGAGGCGTCGCGACGTTGCGCACGACCAGCTTCGGACTCAACGACACGCCGACGCCGGATTTCAACCTCTCGGTGCTCGTCCGGCATCACCAGGATTATCCAATTCCGGTGCCGGGACTCTTCGCCTTTCCCGAGAACAATATTCTGGGTCAGCCGCTTTATTCGTGGTGGCTGGGACAACCGCCGTATGACGCGACCGCCGACGTCCGCTTCAAGATTCTTCCGCACACGCTTGCCGATATCTCGCGCACGCTCTACTGGTACGGCAATCCCTACCGGGCGCAATATTGGCAGCAAAACTTCGTGATCCAACTGCTTCCGATATGATGCGTCCTTCGACGAAGCATAGGATGACAACGGCCCCTTCGACTGGGCTCAGGATGACGTCGGCGCTCGCGCTGCTGCTCGCGGTGGTGCTCGTTGCGGCGGGTCCTACGATCGTCGTAACCGGACAGCTGCTCGCCTATCAAGACGGCTTCGTCTTCTTCACGACCGGCGACGGTTTCCGCGTCGCACCCGACATCGTTATCCACGACGCGAAGACCGGCGGCTCGACGAAGCTCGCTCCGGCGCCGCGCCTCTGGGCGCGCGCCACGTTTGACGCCACCGGTAGCGTAACCGAACTCGATCTTTCAAAAACGGCGTTACCGCCCCAAGGAAACTTCGACGACGTAACGCACTTTGCCGTCGCGGCGTCGTCGCCGGCGCCGAACCCGGATCTGCTTGCCTATCAGAATCTGGCGACCCCGGGGCCCGGTGGCGGAGCCCCTACGAGCGTGAGCTATTCAGGCAAACCGGTGCTCGTGACGTTCATCGTGCAGGTCCCGCCCACGACGCCGCTGACGGCAAGCGTTTATATCTCGACCGATCAAAGCGCGTGGAACGCGCAAGCGATCCCAATGGACCGCATCGACGCGCTGCACTATTCGATCACGCGCCGGTATCCGTCGGGCACGATCTTCAACTATCTTTACGACCGCGGATCCCTCCAGTCGCAAGAGATAGCGCAGAACGGTCTCTCCCGCCCGGCGCGCAAGTTCGTCGTTCCCGATGCGGACGTGCGAACGGTGAGCGACACCGTCTCAGCCTGGCAAGACCAAGTGCCCGGAAGCATCAATCAGCAGCAGCCGCAGATTATGCCGACGCCCTACAATCCCGCCCCGTTCCCGAATCTTCCGCCGGGGCTGCCGCCTCCTCAGCCGCCTCAATCCCACAAGCCTCCACAGGCACGCTGAACCCGCGAACTGCGTCGGGTGCGGGCTAGCCCCCCGGGGAACGCCTAGCCCCCGTCGAACCGTAACGCATCAAAAGGGATAGAGTAATGTTTGATTTTCGGTTCGGCCGGTACGCGTTAGGCGTTTGTGCGGCTGCTGTGGTTACAGGGTGCGGCAGCGCCAGTACATCAGCACCCACGAACTGCAATTTACAGTCCCAGCCCTTCGGCCAACTGCTTTATCCTATTCCTGGCTCCAAGAACGTAGACCCGAAAGGTCATATACTGATTCTTGCTGGGAATGATCCCGGCGCGTCGTTGTATGCGGCATCGGTGCGAACCCTGCGCTATGGCACGAAGTACACCGTGTCAGTGTCTATGCACGTCACGTACTGCGATGGAGGCATAGAATACCCGCAGAAACTCGGGTCGTTCGCCACTCAATCAAAGTAGCCGTATCGCGGGCCTTTTCACAAAAACCCCTCGCTTGCACAAAAAGCCTACGGGCGGGCGGCCTAGTCGTCATCCGCGTCGTTCTCCGGCATGGGAGGCTTAACTGCTCCCAGGCCTAGGAAATGCATCAAGCGACTTTGGAACGGCTGGGTCGGCAGGTAGATGTCAGGTTCGAAGATGAAATCTTTGCACACTTAGTCTCGATCCGAACGCTTCCATCGACTTTAAAGGTCAGCGATGGTTCGTTTACGACCGGACGCACTATTCGGAGCATTGCCAGAAAATCGACGAGCCGGCCGTAGAACGGGCACTCGCCCGCAACGAGTATGTCCGCAAGAGCGGACACGACGGCGTCGTGGTTCTCGAACGGTCCCGTTCGTGAGGGCCTTCCCCCTTGCGGGTCTGGGGCTGCTCGCCGTCTGCTCGTCGATCGCCGTCTCCCGCGCGCAGGTTCCCTCGTCCGTTCCGAGCGTTTCGGCGGCACCTTCGCAAACGCCGTCACCCGCACCGACGCCGACGATCGCGATTCTGCCGCCCGACGCGGCACCGCTGATTCTTTGGTTTTCCTTGAGCTCGACGACGCCGAAGGCGGGAGATACGCTTTCCGTTACCGTGCTCACCTCATCGAACGTCGCCAGTGTCGAACTTCGCGTCGGTGGCTATGGCTTCACCTTGCCCAAGACCGACGTCGGACACTTCGAAGGAGCTTACCAGGTTCCGCAGCTCCCGTTCTTCATGAGCCATAACCTCGTCATGCAGATCATCGCGCGAAACACCGCCGGCGTTGCGGCAACGAGCAACGCACAAATACAGATTCGGTAAGGATGCGACGGGAGGGGGAAGTCGAGCTTAGCCGCGCACGCGCGATTACCGCAATGCTTTGCGCGGGCGCGGCGTACGTTCTGCGCGGCAAGCCCGCCTACGCGGGCGACGAGGGCCTTGAAACGGCTGCGTCACGCTGGGACCGCTTCTTTGGATCGGCCGTAAGGGTTAACGACCTCAAGACCGAGCCGAGTCTGAGAGCGGCAGTGATTCGCGAATGCGTGCAGCTCGTGCCGGAGTTCGAAATGAACTGGAACGAGATCGAACCCGCCTTCGGTCAGCTCTCGTTTGCCAAGATCGACGAGTTGACGGCTTTCGCGATTGCGAACGGGAAAAATCTTCGCGGGCACACGTTGCTCTGGCATCTCGGCGTGCCGGAGTGGGCCGTGGAAATGCTTCGCGAAAATCAAGATTGGAATCTCATCGCAAGGTATTTTGGTTCGGTGATTCCCCGTTACGGCGACGTCATCGGTTTGTGGGAAGTCGTCAACGAGCCCATCGATCCTGGCCAGCGCAGCGACGGTCTGCGCGAGAACGTTTTTCTCGAGGTCTTCGGGCCGGAGTATATCGGCCGCGCGCTGACCCAAGCCCACAGGTTTGCGCCGAAAGCCCAACTAATTATCAACGAATACGGGCTGGAGTACGATCTTCCCGAAGAACGGGATCGCCGTTTCTTCTTGCTCAAGTTGCTAGAGCGACTGAAAGGTAGCGGTGCCCCGATCGACGGCCTCGGCGTACAGGCCCACCTCGATTTGCGCAAAGGCCACATCTCGCAATCGGCCATTGCGCGGTTCTTGCAAGAGGTTGCGGCCATGGATCTATCGATCGTCGTGACCGAGCTGGATGTCAAGGAAGCCGATTATGTAGCTACGGAGCAGGAACGCGACCGCCAAGTCGCCGACGAAGTCCGACGCTATCTCGACGTCGTGCTCGGCGAGCGCGCCGTCACCGGAGTAACGACGTGGGGCCTGAGCGACCTGCACTCCTGGCTCGAAGTAACCAAGGACGACTACGCCCGGTTTGCGGGCGCCTGGACGGGCGGCAGCGGCCCGGGCTTCAATCGCGGTTTGCCGCTGGATTCCTCGATGCGAGCCAAGCCGATGTACTTTGCCATTCGAGACGCGTTTTGGTACGTCAAACCGAGGCCTCAAAAACGCCGGAAAAAGGCCGCGCTACCGTAGGCCCGCGGAGTGAATCCCGACTGCCAGGCTTCGCCGGCCGAGAGCTGCAACTCCGAGCGCGTCCCAAAACTCAACCCGGCAAACGGGCCGACCTGATTGAGATGGTAGCTGGGATTTCCTTCGAAGGAGTACACGGCGCCGAGGCGCCAGTTCGGCGAGACGGCGTGCGTGCCGTCGAGCGACCAATCGTAGTCATAGAGTCTGGTTCCGTAGTAGCCCAGCCAATCCGCGCGCCAGGGCCCACCCGACGTTCCGCCGTCGAGACTCACCCGAAGTTCCGTTTCGTGACCTCCCAGGTAGTTCTTGGAATCGTACGGCGAAAGGCCCGTATAGGTCGCATTGACGCCGACGCCTACATCGTTCCAAACGTGCTTGAGCGTAACCCCATAAACCGCGTCCAGCTCTCCTCCCGTAAAGTTCGCGCGAACCAGGCCGAGGTCGTGGCGCATGTAGTCGTAGCCGCCGGTATCGAAGTAGCCCCGAAAGGCGAGTCCGTTGCCGATACTCTGGCCGGGCAACGCCACGGTGGCCCCCGCGTAGACGTAGTTTGCAAAATCGGCCTGCGCCCCGGCAAACACCTCAACGTTATCCGCGTGGGCCCCAATCGGTTCCGCCAGCAGAAAGAGACCGATAGCCGCGGCCGAGATTGCTCGTGACACTTTGATTGCTCCCTTCACTGGTGGCACTAAACGAGAAGCCGCTGTTTTTCGAGTTCGGCGAGGCTCGCCCGGCTGCGATCGACGGGAGCCTTGGCTTGCGAAACCCACGTGATGAGCTCTTGCATGCCGTCGTCGAACGACCGCTGCGGCCGCACGCCGAAGGTTCTCTCAATTTTTGAAATGTCCGCAAAGCAGTGGCGAACGTCGCCCACGCGGTACTTGCCGAGATATTCCGGAACGATGCTCTTGTCGAGCATCCGAGCCAGCGTGCCCGCCATCTCCGCGATGGAGATCGGCGACCCGCTGCCGACGTTGAACACATCCCACACCGCCGACTCGCTCTCCAACACGGTTACGAAGGCGTTGGCGACATCGCCGACGTGCACGAAATCGCGTTTCTGCCGCCCGTCTTCGAAGACTAACGGCGGCTGATCGTTGAGAAGCCGGGAGATAAAGATCGCCGCAACGCCGGTGTACGGATTGCTCAGCGCCTGGCGCGATCCGTACGCGTTGAACAAGCGCAGCGCCACGGTCGGAATTTGAATCGCCTGCCCGACGGCGAGGAACATCTCCTCGTGATCCCGTTTGTTGATGGCATAGATCGAGGCAGGGCGAAGCGGCTTCTCTTCGGTCGTCGCGACCGGAATCAGATCCTCGCCGTCCATCGTCAGCTCCCAATGGCGCGCGGCGAGTCGTTCGTGGCTGCGCGGCGGCGGCGCCACCACATTTCCGGTTGAAGGCACCTGGTAGGCGCCTTCGCCGTAAATGGACATCGACGAAGCGACGACCATTCGTTCGATCGCGTGGGGACGGCGCGACAGCGTCTCGAGCATCGTTGCCGCGGTCATCACGTTATTGCGGGTGTAGTCGACGATATTGGTCATGCTCTGGCCCACGCCGACCGAGGCGGCCAGGTGCACCAAATGCGTTACGCCGCGCAGGCTCGTTTCGAAAAGGCCTTCATCGCAAACGTCGCCGCGAATCCGTCTTGCGCGCGGATCCAGGTAGGCCGGCCAGCCCTCGGCGTCGCGCTCTTCGTCGCCGTGTACCTGGGCCAACAGGCTATCGAGCACCGTTACCTCATGGCCCCGTGCCAACAGAAGATCGACGACGTGCGAACCGATGAATCCGGCCCCGCCGGTGACGAGAACGTGCTTAGCCAAGATTACTCCTCATTTCGGCCGATGCGATTTGGTGTGTGCGCCCTCGAGTTTCTCGCGTATCAGCAACTTGTTGGCGTCGATCTTCTCGGTCCGCTGCCACGCGAGCCCCTCGTCGCGAACGAACATCCAAAACCCGATCGCCAACGGCACGACCCAGATGAACCACCAAAATAACACCGATATCGGGTTGATGCGAATCATGTACCAGACGCGATCTTGCCACCGATCCAGTACGAGGGCGGTCTCACGCCACGTGTTGATGTAGAGAAAGAACATCAAGCGGCAGTACAAGACGGCGTTGACCGCAGACAGCACGACCGCCCATAGCTGCACGCTTCCAACGTGCTCGAAGTATCTCGCGAGGTCCCAAAGTCCAATCGGCAAGCCGAGGACGCTAATCCATAACGACAGGCACGGAAAGAATATCAGCCAGCATTTGAACCGCTGCCACGGCGTGAAGCCCATGTAACCGAGCGGCCGCGTCAGGGTTTGGAAGAAGCCGCACACCCAGCGCTTTCGTTGAGTTACCCCGCCCCACCACGTTTTTGGAACCTCTTCGATCAGAGGGTTTGCAATGATGCCAAGGCGTTTCCCATTTGCCCAATAGCGCAGCCCGATCTCGGGATCTTCGATCGTGATCCAGGGGTGGAAGCCACCCAACTCGATGAGGTCGGAAACGCGGTAGAAGAGGCCTTTGCCCAACACCCAATACGGCTGACGGCCGACGTAGCCGCCATCGAGGCGTTGAGATTGCCGGCTACGTTCTCGGCCTGCAACACGTCGTAATGCCGCAGCCCGATGACGGCCGCCTTGAAGTGATCGGTGGGCGGACAGCTATCGGCGTCGATGTAGTTGATGACTAGGTTGCGTTCGCGTTCGAGCGTCTGCGCGGTTCGGTACAGTGCATAGATGAGTTGACGCGTTTTCTTCGGAGGCAGATCCCTTACGCCGGCGCGCTTGCCGCGGTGCCACCAGTAGGCTTTTTGATTTGCGTCCCACGAATCCCAAACGACCTGCCAAGTAGAGTCGCTGGTCGGCGGAACCTCCAAAATCTCCAGGAACGCGAACTCGTTGACTAGCCGGCGCAGGCTCGCGACCGTCTGTTGGTCGTTGCTGTTCGGTATCGCGATGACGCGGCAACGGTCCGCCGGATAGTCCAGATTTGCCAGCGACAGGAACGTCGTTCGCATCGTCGCCTCGAGCTCGCGCAGAACGGGATAGAAGAGCACGATGTAGGGCCACTCGCTCTCGGGCTCCGCGATGCGCTCCTTGGGGTCCACCCAATCGACGGGAAGGCTCTCGAGATACAGGTCGACGAGAAACGAAAAAAGATACAGCGCTTGTGAGAGTATGAAAAGGATGGGCAAGGATACCCAGATGGGCTGTTCGACTTGCTGGAGTAAGGATTCCGTCATTTAGTCGGTCGTAAGATTCCGCCGGGCGATTTAAGAAATCAACCCATCGTTTCTGCTCGAAAATATTCTAGCGTTGCCGCTAGACCTTCGCGGAGCGCGGTTCTTGGCTCCCAGCCCAAGAGCCTGCGCGCAAGGGTGATGACCGGCCTGCGGCGCGCCGGGTCGTCCGGCGGAAGGTCGCCCGCAACGACACGCAACGGGACGCCGGCTATCTCGCAGACGATCCGGGCAAGCTCGGCTATCGTAAACTCCTGCGGATTGCCGATATTAACGACCGGCACCGGGTCCGGGTGCCTGGCAAGCCGCACCATTCCGTCGACGAGATCGGTTATAGCGGCTCGCCGCGCAGGGCCGCCATGCAGAAGCTCGGGATCACGCGGCCGTCCCCGGGCTGCATTCGCGGGCCGTAGGTGTTAAAGATTCGTACGATTCGGCCGTCGATGCCAAGCTTGCGAACGGCCGAAGTCACGTAGGCCTCGGCGTAACGTTTCGATTCGTCGTAACAGGCGCGCTCGCCGAGGGGATTGACGTTGCCCCAATACGTCTCGGGCTGGGGATGTTCCAGCGGGTCGCCGTACACTTCGGAGGTCGAAGCGAAGAGGAACCTTGCTTCGGTAGCGCGCGCCAACTCGACTCCATGCATGGCCCCCAGCGCGTTGACGGCCATCGTCGCGAGGGGCTCACGGCCATAATCGACGGGGCTCGCAGGCGAGGCGAAGTGCGCGATGAGATCGGGCTTGTCGAGGTCGCGCGCCCACGTCCACGGCTGCGAAACGTCGGCCTCGAT
Organism: Candidatus Cybelea sp.; assembly: GCA_049517595.1. Lineage (GTDB taxonomy): Bacteria > Vulcanimicrobiota > Vulcanimicrobiia > Vulcanimicrobiales > Vulcanimicrobiaceae > Cybelea. The sequence goes on from JBEKRW010000208.1 coordinate 8,434, forward strand.
GAAGCGAAAGTGCGGATTCTCGTTGGCCATCGCCAGATTCGCGCGCGATCCCGTCGCTAAATTATCGATGCCGGTGACGAAGTCGCCACCGGCCAGCAGCCCGTCTGCGAGATGGGAGCCGAGAAAACCCGCGGCTCCGCAAAGCACGACCCTCAAAGGCTGCTAAAGCTCTCCGACCGCTTCTTGGTAAGCGAACTCCAGTGCGGGCTCTTTAGCGCGGCCGACTCCGACGTATCTCAGCCCTTCCATCACCACTTCGTCGGCGTCGAAGATATTGCGCCCGTCGAACACGACGTTCCCGCGCATCAGCTTGCGCACCATCCGGAAGTTGAGACTCTTGTACTCATCCCATTCGGTCGCCAGCAGGAGAACGTCGCAGCCGTTGATCGCTTCGTACATTTGCCCGCAATACCGAACGGCGTCGCCGGTCTTTGCTCGTGCGCCTTCGATCGTGATCGGAATCGGGTCGTGCGCGGTGACGGTCGCGCCATTGCGAAGGAACAAATCGATCAGATGGAGCCCGGGCGCCTCCCGCACGTCCGATGTGTTCGGCTTGAACGCAAGCCCCAGAACGCAGACCGTCTTGCCTTCGATCGAACCACCGAGCGCCTTTTCGATCTTTGCCAGGATACGCGCGACTTGGGCGCGGTTGACGGTTTCGACCGAACGCAAGAGCGCCGCGTCGTAGCCGCGGCTATGGGCCATTCTCTCGAGCGCCAGCACGTCTTTGGGGAAACACGAGCCGCCGTACCCGATGCCGGGGCTCATGAAGTGGCCGCCGATGCGGTGATCGTATCCGATGCCGCTGCCGACCGCCCTGACGTCGACATCAACGAGCTCGCAGATATTCGCGATCTCGTTCATAAATGAAACCTTGGTCGCTAAGAACGCGTTGGCCGCGTACTTGATCATCTCGCTGGTTCGGCCGTCGGTAACGACGAACGGCGCGTCGAGGGGCGCGTATAAGTCGCGCATGATGGCCTCGGCCTGCGGACTGCTGGTCCCGATGACGATGCGGCTGGGATGCATGAAATCCGCGACGGCCGAACCTTCGCGCAGAAACTCGGGATTGCTCACGACGTCAACGCGATGCCGCCGCGCGGCGTTCTCGGCAATCATGGCGGAGACCATGTCGCTGGTCTCGACCGGCACCGTCGATTTCACGACGACGATCTTCGGCCCGTTCAGCTCGCGGCCGATCGTGGCGGCAACTTCCCAGATCGCTGATAGATCGACGCCGTCGTCGTGGCGCAGCGGCGTGCCCACGGCGATGAAGACGATTGCCGCATCGCGCACTCATTCTTCGACGTCT
>JBEKRW010000209.1:0-4805 GCA_049517595.1 Candidatus Cybelea sp.
ATAGGCCCCGTCCGGATCCACCGTGGCCTGGACGTAGGCGCCGGTATCTTGGTCGACGTAAAGGTCGATCGGATCGCCGTTCTTCAAGGTGACGCGCACGATGCTGGCCTGCTTGCCGTCAATCGTTTTGGTTCCGCGATACGTCGCTGGAAGCTCGGTCGTACCTTCGTTTCTCAAGATCGTAACCGAGGCAAGAAACTTGGCATAGTCGCCGTACACCGGCGTCGTAAAGCCGTTATAGTTTGACTGCCAGAAAAGGTTTCCGGTAAACCCGTCGCGTTCGGTTACGCCGTTGCGTTTGAGCTGCGTAAAGCCGTCGTTATAAAGCAAGCCATCGGAAAGCAAGACGAACGTCTGGGTCTGCTTTCCCTTTTCGTCGGTAACGTTGCCGGTGACGCGCATCGTTTGGAACGTGCCGTCACCGAACTGCCACCCCACGAACGCCTTATGCTTCGCGAGGAGCGCCAGCGCTTGAGGATCGCCGCTGAATTGTGAAACTGCGCAAACGCTCGTAGGGCTCAAAGCCATGACGGCGGCAAACGAGAGTCCGGCGAGCCTGCGCATGGCAATTCCCCCTCAGCCCAAGCGTTTAGCCCCGCGTTCGTCGGCGGCAGGCGCCCTCCTGGTTGCTCTTCAGCCGCGCGTGCTTAGAACTGCTTTGCGACATCGTCTTCGAACGGATAGACGTGCACCATCCAACCGAAGACGTTGTCCATGGCGCGTTAGCGAAGGCTGAGGACGCCGCAAACTTACGAAGGGCTCTCCATGCAGTTTCCCGAGTGCGTTTCCGAGGCTTGCGCCATGAGGCTCGCGAGCTTGGCCTCCGCTGCGGTTGCCTGAGCGGCCAGCTCATCGAAGACGGCATACTGCGCCGCCGTTGGCCGGTCGTACGCCATCTCGACGTCGGCAGCGAGGAATGCTATGCGATCGTGCAGCTTCGCTTCGTTGAGCAAGTCGCCTTCGCTCGAGGTAATCTTGAGTTGGACGAGGTTGGCGATCTCAGCATTCAGCGCCACGGCAGAGCTTTGCGGCAGCCGGCTGCGAAGCGCCAACGCCTCGTCGAGCTTGCGATCGAGCGTATCGAGCGCAGTGTGGATTCGCTGCTCGAGCGCGAACCGCGCGGCTAGCGCATCGGATTGCACGTGGATGCGTGGATCGAGGGCAACGTCGAACGCCACCCACGCGCGGCTGCCGCCGTAGTCGAGCGTAACCCTGTACGTTCCGGGAAGCACGACGGGCCCACTGAGCTGATCTTCTTCACCACCCGCGGCAATCGGTGGCTGAAAGCCGGTGACCCCCGCCGCGTCGGGATAGCGCAGATCCCACTGGAAGCGATTAGCCCCTGCTTGAATGCCGGTCGCCTCGAAATCCGCTTGCCGCTCCCGCGCGGCCGATGCAAAGAGCGGCGCCGCCGGCGTCGGCTGTGGTTTGGTTTTGAGATGCAGCGCGAAAGCACGCACCGTTGCGCCCGAAGCGTCGCTGAACGTGAGCGTCACCGGCGTATTGCCGGCGTACGATGCGGGAACGTTGAAAAAAACCGTCGCGCCGAACGGCGGGTTCTCACCCGCTCCCGATGCGGGGAAACCACTCGCTCCGTACGCATGCGTTAGCCACGCCGTCTGTGGTGCAAACACTTGCGGCGCGAGAGCCGTCTGAGCTAGGCCGGTGCGCGAAACTAGCTCCAGCAGCGCGAGATTGTCGAGCACCCAAAACGCGCGGCCGTGCGTCGCAGCGACCACCGCGCCTTGGCGCGTATCGATGGCAAGGTCGCGCACTTGCACCTTTGGAAGATTCTCCGCGAGCGGTTGCCACGCGGCGCCGCCGTCGAAGCTTACATAGACGCTGCTCTTGGTTCCCAGGAAGAGTAGGTTCGCATCGTTGGGATCCTGGCGGACGACGAATGCATTTTGATCGCTGGGAAGGCCCGCGGTCAGCGTCGTCCAGTGGGCGCCGTAATCTTGCGTTTCGTACACGTAGGGATGGAAGTCGTCCCACATATAACGCGAGGCCGTCAGGTAGGCCGTGCCCTTTGCAACGTGCGACGGCTCGATCGAGCTGATCTGCGCGGTCTGCGGCAGATCCGGCAGCATCACCGCGTTCCAATGCGCACCACCATCCATCGTCACATGGACGAGGCCGTCTGCCGAACCCGCCCAGATGACGTCGTTGTCGAGCGGCGAGACGGCTAGCGACGAAATATCTGGATAGACCTCCGCGCTGGTTTGATCCAGATCGACGGGGCCGCCGGTCGGGCCCTCGGTGCGCGGATCGTTGCGCGTGAGATCCGGGCTGATCGTTTGCCACGTGCGCCCGTAATCGTCGCTGCGCAGCACGTACTGCGAACCGATCAGTAGTTGCTTGGGATTCGCGGGCGAGAAGAGCACGGGATGAGTCCAGCCAAAGCGATACTTGAGCTCGCCCGAAGACGCGCCTTCCTGATAATCCGGCCACGGACTCACGCTGCGGTACTGGCCGATCGTCGCGTCGTACTGCAGAAAGATCGAAAAGTAGCCGCTACCGTAGGTTATGTCGGGATCGCCGGGCTGCGGCGCGACGAACGTGCTCTCGCCGTACGCCACTCGTTGCCACTCCTCGCCTGAGATCGAGCCGTTTACCGACGCACTCGGGCCTTCAATCGACCCTTCGTCCTGCTGCGCGCCGTAGATGTGAAACGGAAAGCGGTCGTCGATCGAGACGTGATAGAACTGGCCGGTAGGCTGATTGTGCTCGCCGCTCCACGTTTCACCGCCATCAGTCGAAACGGTCGCGCCGCCGTCGTTGCCTTCGAGCAAGATTTTTGGATTGCGCGGATCGATCCAGACGATGTGATTGTCGCCGTGCGGCGGCCGCAGCGAGCGAAACGTCTTGCCGCCGTCGCGCGATACCCAAGCCGCTTGCACGTTGGGCACGTAAATCGTGTCGGAGTTGGTCGGATCCACATAGACGCTCATATAGTAGAAGGCGCGCTGGCGCAGCTCCATGTCGTCGTTGGCGCGCCGCCACGTCGCGCCGCCGTCGCCGGAACGAAAGATGCCACCGGCCTTGGCCTGCACGATCGAATAGACGACGCGCGGGTCCGACGCCGAAACGCCGACGCCAATGCGCCCCAGAACGCCGCGCGGATAGCCGGGATTAAGAGAAAGATTCGTCCAGTGTGCGCCGCCGTCGGTCGTCTTGTACAAGCCGCTGCCGGGGCCGCCGCTGGTGAGTTTCCAGGGCTGGCGCTGCGCTTGCCACATCGCCGCGTAGAGCGTTGCGGGATGCTGGGGATCCATGGAAAGCGCGATCGCGCCGGTCGCATCGTTGACGAAGAGTACCTTCGTCCAGCTCTTCCCGCCATCGGTGGTCTTGAAAACGCCGCGGTCGGCATTGGGCGCGAATGCGTGCCCCATCGAAGCGACGTACGCGACGCTCGCGTTTCGCGGATCGATCGCGATCGCGCTGGTCGTATGCGTGTCGCGCAACCCGGCGTACGCCCACGTCTTGCCGGCATCGCTCGATTTAAAGACGCCGTCGCCGGCGATCATGTCGCCGCGGATATCGCTCTCACCGGTCCCCGCCCAAATCACGTTGGAGTTCGAGGGCGCCACGGCGATCGCGCCGATGCTGTTGCTATCGCCGGGCAGCGTGCCGTCGGAGACGTTCACCCATTTGATGCCGTAATCGGTGCTCTTCCAAATGCCGCCGTCGACGGCGCCCATATAGAAGAGATTCTGACCGGGCACGCCGGCAACCGCGACGACTCGGCCGCCGATGAACGGCCCGACGCTGCGCCACGCAAGCTTTGAAACAGTCGACTGTCCAGGCCCCTGGCTCCCGACGGCGATGCTCGCCGCGCTAAGCATGAAAGCTGCTGCAATGGCTGTCGTTCGTAGGCGCATGACGGTTTCTTTAGCGTGCAAATTGGGCCACCCCTCCCTGCCGAAAAGCTGTCCCCTTGCCGGTTACATCGAATAACAACCGCATGGCCAAAGCCAAGTCCGAACCAAAACATAAAGAGGCACGCGGAGTCACGCTCGCTGACCTTCTGGAGCGCGCGAAGAGGCTTGCGGGCGCCGCAGGCGCGTTTGCCGATGCTCCCGCCGAAGATGAAAAGGCCGTCCAACGTTATCGACTCCGTTACGAGCAGCATGCGAAGGCGCTCCTGGACGATCTCACTCCCTTACTCGACATCTTATCTCGCGCTGGGATATTTACGGCTTCCTATGTCCCCGACGTCTACGAAAAGCTGGAAGGCGATGCACGCGAGGCCGAGAGCAACGACGATTGGCGGACGTACGTAGCGTTCGAAGCCGACTTCGGGCAAAGGCTCGACGCAACGGCCTATGAGTTCATAGGATCGCGCATTGGGGATATATCCGAGCCGCCACCACCTCTCATTCGCGCAGGTCAAGACGAGGATTTCGGCCCGTTTCATCCGGCCGTCTTTCTTCGGGTTCCCGTCGTGGGGCACGTCGTGCTGGAGGAGGCTTGGCAGCACGAGGGTGACGCCATCCGCGTTATCCATACGCGGCCGATCCTGGCAGATCGCTCGAACGTGGAGTTCGTCAACCAGGACTTCAACATCATCGGCTTCCAGCCGACGAGCGTCCCGATGGTGGCCGTTTATGGAACGTTGGAAGCCGGCATAGATCTTCGCGAATATCCCTGGGATATCGAGACGCTCTTAGCGGAGGACGTCATCGAACTGCTCGGCTACGACTACGCGGATTCGGAGATCGACTGGCTCGCGCGCATATTCCAAGCGCGCGACGCGCACGAATCGGAAGCCGAACGAGAGAAGGAACAGGACATGGGTGTCTACC
>JBEKRW010000210.1:0-4786 GCA_049517595.1 Candidatus Cybelea sp.
TTTCGTCATGCGCGGCCTCGGCGACGTATTCGGCTTTATCGCCGGATGGGCCGTGCTGCTCGACTTCACCATCGACGTAACGCTCTTTGCCTGGACCTCCGTCGACTACACCAGCCAGCTCGTGCCCGCACTGGTTAACTCGGTTCACCCCTGGCTGCACTTCGGCGTCGTGCTCGGATTGGTGGTCGGCCTTTGCCTTTTGAACGTGATCGGCGTACGCGAGAGCACGACGTTCAACGGCGTCGTATCGGCGCTCGACGTGATCAGTGAAACCTGCATCCTGTGCTTTGGCTTCCTCTTCGCGTTTCGTCCGCAGTTGCTCGTTCACACGATGCAGATGCACTGGCCGTCTTCTTACGACCTGATGCTGGGAACTTCGCTGGCGATCATCTCGTTCGTCGGCCTCGAATCGATCTCGCAGGCCGCACAAGAGACGCAACGCCCCGCCTCGATCATTCCGCGCACGTCGGTCTCTTTGATTCTCACAATTTTGATCTTTGCGCTGGCGTACTCGAACCTCGCCTTGGGTCTGCATCCGTGGCATCCGATCGCCGATGCCCACGGCCACCCCCAGCAGTTTTGGCAGATTTTTCCGAACAACCCCGACAACCAAGGCAAAGCCGTGGCGCTCTTGGCGGCTCAGGTTCCTTTCTACGGTGCCTTTGCCGCGCTCTACGTTCCGGTACTGGGCGCCGTCTTGCTGCTGATATCCTCGAATTCGGGCGTCTTCGGGAGTTCCCGTATCGCATACGCAATGAGCACCAGCAATCTGTTGCCGTCGCTTTTTGCGCGCGTCGACCGGAAGTACCGCACGCCGGTCATCTCGATCGTCTTCTTCTCGGTTATCGCCGTGGTGGAGTTGGTCTTTGCCGCCGCGCCCGCGCTCTTTCCGGCGGTCTCTTCGCTCTACGCCCGCTTCTTTCGCGGCGAAAACGGCCTGGACTTCCTGGCGGACCTCTACGCGTTCGGTGCGGCGACGAGCTATTCGTTCGTCTTTCTGGGGTTGATCGGATTGCGCCTAACCGACCCGCTGAGTCCGCGGAAGTTCAAGATTCCGCTCAACGTTCCGATGCAGTTTCGCGGAGAGCGCGTAGAGTTTCCACTCGTCGCCGTCATCGGCTTTATCGGCATTTTCTCGATCTTGATGTTTACGCTCTTCACGCACCCGCTCGGGCGCATCTTTGGGCCGACCTGGCTGGTATTGGGGCTGCTCTTCTATTTGGTCTACCGCCGCTACCGGCGTTTACCGGTTCTGCGCTCGCAACCGCGTGATTGGCGCAACGCCCAAACGGAGATTCTTCGTCGCGCCGGAGAGCTCGAGCTGATGGATGAGTACGTCGCCAACCTCAAAGCCAGCGACGCGCGGCGAGCGGGGCAAGGCACCTAAGCGATGCTCTTCTTTCGCGCATTGCTCGCCGTAGCGATGGTGGTGTGCGGGCTCGTGATTCTCGTGCGCATGGCCCTGGTATTGCCCGCGGGCGGCTTTGCCATTCTTCCTGGCGTCGTGCTGGGCGGGGCGATGATTGCATTAGGCGTTCACCGGCTCTCGCTCATCGCACGCGTGCGTGGAATGCTGTGATCTCGATCTCGAGCGACGTTCACGTCACCGTTGCCGGAGCGCTCATCGCGTTGCTGATCGCCGGCCTCGTGGGCGCGACGCTCTGGTGGATGCTCCATCCGCCGGAGTCCTACGTCATGCGCATCGCCGCCGCTGCCGAACGCAACCTGGAACGCATCGTCGGCAGTTTGATCGTGGCCTTTTCGCCGGAGATCGACTCGGCTCACGTGATGGCACTTGCTGCGAAGCTGGCTCGAGGAGAGCGTTCCGAGCTGCTCGCGCTTTACGTGATCGAAGTACCGTACACGCTGCCGCCCGATGCCGAGATGAGCCTGGAAGAGCGGGCGGCACTCGACGCGCTCGGCGCCGCCGAGACGATCGCAAACAAGAACAACGTCGCGATTCGCACCGAAACCATCAAGGCGCGTTCGACCAAACAAGCGGTTCTCGACGTCGCCAAACGAGAAAAAGCGAACTTGATAATCCTGGGCTCGTATCGCGAAGGAAAATATAGCGGCGCGCCGCTCGGTCGCGTGATCGAGGAGATCGCAGCCGACGCAAAATGCGATGTGCTGATCGGCGTCGAAGGCAAGCACGGCACGCTGCTGGTGGACGAAAGCGTTCAATCGACGTCGCAAGAAGCTTAAAATTCGAGGAGAAACCGTGAATTTGAAACGTTCGTTGTCGTTTTTTGCCGCATTAGCCGGCGCAAGCTGCATCGCGGCAAGCGCCGCCAACGAAGCGCCCGCCATCAATGCGTTCGACAAGGCGTTTGCCGCGATCAACGACTACACGTGCATCTTGCACGTTCACGAGGCGAAAGGCACGGCGACGCAAGACCGCGTCTATCAATACGAGTTCATGAAACCGCATTTCGTCAAGACGCTGATCCTCGACGGCGACGGCAAGGGTTCCGGCGGCGTTTGGACCGGCGGCGACCAGGTCAGCGGCCATCAGGGCGGCTTCCTTTCCGGAATCCACCTGAAGATCAGCGTGCACGATCCGCGCGCCGTCTCGCTTCGTGGCGTCACGATCCCCGACGGCCTGATGCAGCGAATCGTCGATAACTACGCAACCATTCCCGGCAAACTCACGCAAGTCGAAGGTGGGAAAGTGCAAGGCGTCGACACCGATCGCCTCGAGCTGAAGGCCGCCGATCCGGCCTCAAATTACGGCGTAACCGATCAAATTCTCTACTTATCGAAAGAGACGCACTGGCCGGTCCGCCAGATCATGTACTCCGGCTCGCAGATCGTCCTCGACGAAAACATCACCGAGCTAAAAACCAACGTCGGCCTAACCCAATCCGACTTCCCGTTCTAAACGCGCAGTCGAAGGGCTCAGCATGACCCAGGGTGGCTATCGCGATAGGTAGCGCTTCCGTAACTCGTCTAGGACGACGGCGAGTAGGATGACGGCGCCGAGTAGCACTTTCTGCAGATATGAGTCGACGTTGAGCAGATTCATCGCGTTGTAGAGAACGCCGATGAGGAGCGCGCCGAAGAAGGTTCCTATTATGCTGCCGCGCCCTCCCATCAGGCTCGTGCCGCCTACGACGACGGCGGCAATCGACTCGAGGAGTTCGTCGCCGGTTCCCGTCTGCGGCGAACCCGACGAGAAGAGGGCCATGTATAAGAAGCCCACGATGGCGGCGCAGCCGCCGCTGATCATGTACACGATCGTCTTGACACGCGCGACATTGATCCCGGCGAGGCGGGCCGCCTCTTCGTTGCCGCCGATGGCGAAAACGTAGCGCCCGAAGCGCGTCCGATTCAAAAGTACCGAGGCAGCGACGATAACGACGAGCATCCAAACGACAGGAATGGGAATGCTCGGCAGATGCAAGGCGTTCGTGACGCCGCCCAAGAACGAGCCGATTCCGGTATTCTCGAAGTCCGAGCTGTGGAGCGCGACCGGACGCCCGTGCGAGAGAATGAACGAGGCTCCGAGCGCCATCTCGAGCATCGCGAGCGTCGTTATGAACGGCGGAAGATTGAGCCTGACGACCGGCAGCGCGTTGGCCCAGCCGGCCACGCAGCCGACGGCGATAGCCACGAACAGGGTCGCAGCGATCAGCGGAAAGCCGCTCAAATGAACCGAGTTGGCGAAGATCGCCGCGACGACGCCCGTCAACGCGACCAGCGACCCCACCGAGAGGTCGATGCCGGAGGTGATGATGACGAACGTCTGGCCGATGCCCAGCACGCAGTTGTACGTGATCTGACGCAGCACGCGCACGATGTTGCTCGGCTCGAGGAACGAGCCGTGCGATGCGATATCGACGATCGCAATCATCGCAATCAAGAATGCTAGCGCCGCCGCGATGCGCAGCCAGTACCAGAGCCGGTCGCGCTGCGTCATGCCGCCGCTCCGGTAGCTACGGCGATGACCTGCTCAGGCGTCGCGCCGGCGCGATCGAACTCCGCCCGAATTCGGCCTTCGCGAACGACGAGAACGCGATGCGCCATACCCAAGACTTCCGGAAGATCGCTCGAGACGATGACGATCGCCGCGCCGCGCGCCAGAAGCTCGACCATGATCTTGTAGATCTCGGTCTTGGCTCCAATGTCGATTCCACGGGTGGGCTCGTCGAAAAGAAAGACCCCGGCGTTGCCGAGCAGCCACTTGGCGAGCACGACCTTCTGCTGCGTTCCGCCCGAAAGGTTTCGCACGAGTTGCTCCGTGCTCGGCGTCCGAATCGCCAACTCCGAAATCATCCGAGTCGCGGCGCCGCGCTCACGAGCAATGTCGATCAGCAGATCCCGGTCGACGAAGTCGGCCAGATGCGCAAGCGAGACGTTTTCGCGGACGCTCATCCCGAGCACCAAACCTTGGGCCTTGCGGTCCTCCGTGATGAACGCGACACCGGCCGCAATGGCGCCGGCGATATCGCCCGGCCGTAAACGCCGGTCGTCGATGCGAACTTCGCCCCGATCCGGTACGTCGGCGCCGGCGATGGTTCGCAAAATCTCCGTCCTCCCTGCCCCGATCAGCCCGGCCAAACCGACGACTTCGCCGGCGCGCACGGAAAAGGTTACGTCCTCAAAGGCGAGCGTTCGCGTCAACCCTTCCACTCGCAATCGCAGGGCTGCATCTTTGGCGTAGGCGGGCAGTTTTGGGAAATGCGAGTCGAGCTTGCGCCCGACCATCGCGCGAATGATCTCTTCGCCGTGGAAGCCCTTGGCCGGACGGGTCTCCACGATGCTTCCGTCGCGCATCACGGCGATG
>JBEKRW010000211.1:0-4784 GCA_049517595.1 Candidatus Cybelea sp.
TCGCGCAGCGGCAGATAGGCTTCTTGGCCCACAAGGAAGGGCGCGAAGCTCGCCTGCAGCGAGATCGGCCCGACGTCGTACCGGCGATCGCCGATCGCAAAACTAACGACCGTGGGAACGCTGGTCGTAATCAGAATGAAACGCTCGCCGGGCTTCCACGTCAGGGACGCTCCGGTGTCGCTCAGCAACGCCGTAAATCCGGGATCGTTCACGCCGATGGCCGGCGCTCCAGCTCGCGAGACGACCGTGAAGTGAATCGGGTGCCATTGATAGGTCGCCGTCAACGAGGAGTCGGCAAACGCCGGAGTCGCGATCGCCAATGCCGCCAGCATTGGGGAAAGCGCCGATGCGACCTTACCAGTCCGAGCGATGAAGCGGTTGGTCCAGTTCAACATTTCCTCCCGGCAGCGTCTCCAGCCGGTTTCCTTCGACGAGTATCTGCACCGCATCGATGCCTTGGATCCCGGTTATCGTATAGACCAGTGCTTTGAACTCACCATTCTCTCCGAACGTCCCTCCCGCTTGCTTTTCGAGATCCTTCGAAAAGTCGAGCGTTGCCGTCGAACCGTTAACGCTCGCATCCAGAAGTCGCGTGCCGGGCGGAAAGCGAATCGCTTGCACGTCGTTGGGAGGTCCGGCGATCGCCTGCACCGTGGCATACAGCACGACGTTGTGGAGGCGCTCCGCCGCACTTTCGTCGGCTTGACGCGGGCGCATCGAAACCCGCATCGCGGCCAACGTCTTCCCGTCGACCTTCGTGTAGTAGATTGGGATGGTTTCGCCCGCGCTCGGTGCGCGGTGGGAGACATAATACCACGTGCCGGCGGCAACGATTGCCAGGAGCACGACGAGGATGGGTAGTCTCGGCGATCTCACGTCGAATCGTATCCTTCGCGAAGGTTGCGATAAATACTTCTGTCGAACGCTGGCGCGCAATGAGCGGCCGGGTACGGTGAAGTGGCTCAAGGGCGCCATTGCGAAGGAACGACGTGCGTTGGAGGGTGCACGGCGGCGATTCGTTTCAAAACCGACTGAGAAGCGACTCCACGCGGTGCGCACCGCCGGGCGGCGCTTTCGCTCGCTGCTCGAGGACGTCGCTCAGATCGCGCCGTCAGCCAACCTGTTGCGGCGCGTCAAGGGCGCGGCCGAGCATACCGACGCCGCGCGCGATGCGACCATCATCTTGCGGCTCTTGGAAGACAGCGTCGACCCCGGCGAACGCAACCTCGCTGAGCCACTTTTGTTCGAGCTGGGCGAGCGCGCAAAAGAGGCCACGCGCGCGGCTCACAAACGGCTGCGCCGCGCGCGATTTACCGGATAGCGACGAACGTGAAACCCGAGCCGGTCCAGCTCCGCGGTGTTACCGACAGTATCGAGCTGGCACGGCGAGTATTGCAGACGCGCGTATGCGAGGTTCGCCGGCTTGCCGGCGGCTTGCAGCAGCGCGATCAACGGAGGCTGCACGATTTTCGCATCGCCTGCAAACGCCTTCGGTATGCCCTGGAACGTTTTGAGGATCTCGAACCGTCGCTTGACACGGTGGCGAAGACCTTCGCGCAGTTACAGGATGCCTTGGGCGAGGCGCACGACCACGACGCGCTACTCGCCATTCTGCCGGCCGCGATGGTACGGACGGAGCGTCGCGTGCGCAACGAGCGCGAAGCGAGCATCGACCGGGCCGTCGTGCTGTGGACGCAAGCGCAAACGCTGCTGCTCGAATGCCCTCTCATCGTTTTCGAGTAAGCTTCTAATCATTCTTAGGAGAGCTTCCGCCTCAAAAATGCTAAAGATAAAGCATGAAACTCCATAACGTCTTACTCGCCTGCGCGCTGGGCGCAGGATCGTTGCTCGCAGCGGCCGCGCCGGCCTCGGCCGCGCATGTCGCCGGTGGAACCGCTCGAACGGCGACGGGGCGGGTAGTCGCGGGCCGCGGTAGTTACGGCACCGGATCCCGGGGCTACGGCTATCACGCCGGCTACGGCTATCGCGCCGGCTACGGCTATCGCGCCGGCTACGGCTACCGCTACGGCGGCTATCGTTACGGCTACGGCTATCCCTATCGTTACGGCTATCGCTACGGCTATGGCTACCCCTATGGCTACGCCGCTTACGGCTACCCCTACGGCTACGGCTACGGCGTTGGCGTCGGAATCGGATACGGCTACGGGGGCGTAGGATACGGCTACGTTGGCGGAGGTTACGGCTACGCAGCCTATCCCGCCGGATATTACCGTCGCGCATACTGGGCGCGTCGCCCCTACGCGCGTCATTATCGCCGCGCGTATTACGGACGGCCCGTCGTTCATTAACGCCTCGCTCTCATCGTTTTTGAATAAAGCTCTAATCGTTCTTAGTTAAAGCATTAGCCCGCAGGATGGTACACAGTAAGCATGATGATCAAACTTCATAACGCCCTACTCGCTTGCGCACTCGGCGCCGGGATCTTTGGGCCGGCGTTGCCGGCCTCGGCTCAAGTCTCGGCTGGCGTTTACATCCAAACGGCGCCGCCGGCGCCGATCTACGAGACCGTGCCGGTTGCGCCGGGACCGGGTTACTACTGGGTCGGCGGATACTGGGGATGGAACGGTTACCGCTACGTCTGGACTCACGGCTACTATGCGTACCGGCCGTACGCCGGAGCGACGTGGCACGCCGGGCACTGGGTGAACGGCCGTCGTGGGTGGTACTGGCGCGCAGGTCACTGGGGACCAGCGTACTAGACCAAGCTCCTTCAACATCACGAAGCTCCTCAAATATCGCCCACCGGTAACGCGCCGGTGGGCGAGCTCCTTTGCGGCGTTGAACGTCGCGGGCGCATGCAGCTGCGGCGCGCAATGGGCCCAATCGACGCGATTCTCTTCTTCGTCGTTGCGGGCTCCAACTTACAGTGGCTCGCAACCGCGGCAGCCGCTGGACCGAGTTCGCTGGTGGTTTGGCTCATCGGCTGCCTGGCGATGTTCGTCCCCCTCTCGATCGTCGTCGTCTTCCTCTCGTCGCATTATCCCGATGAAGGCGGTCTCTACGTCTGGAGTAAGCGCGCGTTTGGGCCGTTGGCCGGCTTCATCACGGGCTGGATGTACTGGGCCAGCAATCTTCCCTATTTTCCCGCGCTGCTTTACTTTGCCGCGGGAAACGCGCTTTTCATCGCGGGATCAAGGGGCAGAATGCTCGCGGCCTCTCCAGTTTACTTCATCGCAGTAGCGCTTGGCGGTTTGGCCCTTGCCACGATCCTCAACATCTACGGCTTGCAAATTGGAAAGTGGCTGACAAACGCGGGCGCCGTGGCGCGTTGGACCGCAACGCTGTTGCTCCTGACGCTGGGGGCGATCGCCTGGTGGAGATTCGGAACGGCCACTCACATCAGCATCGCGGCGCTGCGTCCGGGGGTGCAGATCAAGGATCTCATTTTTTGGTCCGTGATCGCGTTTGCGTGGACCGGCCCCGAAGCGATTGCGTTTATGGGCGGCGAAATTGCGCGCCCGCGCAGGACGATACCGATCGCGCTCGCGATAGCGGCACCGGCGATCGCCATCATCTATATCGCCGGAACCTTGAGCCTGCTGATCGCCGCGGTGCCGCACGACATCAATCCGTCTTCGGGTGTGATGGACGGCCTCTCACGGCTCGACTCCCGATTCGGCTGGAACGCATTAACGCCGATTGCGGCGTTGTTGGTGGCACTGAGTTGCGTCGGGAGTGCCGGAGCCTGGCTGGGCGCCGTGGCGCGAATTCCATTCGTTGCCGGCATCGACCGTTATCTTCCCGACGCCTTTGGCCGCATGCATCCGCGTTGGGGCTCGCCGGTCGCTGCGCTAATTACGCAGGCCGCAATCGCCGCGGTCTTCATCTTCTTGGGCCAGGGAGGCACGAGCGTAAACGGCGCGTACGACGTACTCGTCAGCTCGACGGTCATCATCACGCTGCTGCCGTTCGTCTTCTTATTCGCTTCCGCCCTGAAACTTCGCGGCGCGGCCGGCTCGTCGGGCGAGATTCGGATCCCTGGCGGTGCCGCAACGGTCTGCGTCGCCGCGCTGATCGGGCTGGCAACAACGCTGGTCGCGATCGCTTTTGCTGGATTTCCCGCCGCCGACGATCCGAACAAAACGCTCTCGGTCGTGAAAGTCATCGGAATGAGCGTTCTGGTGCTCGCCGGCGGCCTCGCAATTTACGCTCGAGGCCGCCGCAAAGCTCTCGAATAGCCTACCGGCCGCGCGTCTCACCCGCGTACTCGACGTCGCGATCGAGCGCCCGACGTACTTCGGCACGATGTTCTTTGGATTTGGGCCGAACCGCAACGAGGATACCGCCTTCACGCAGCCCCTTTTCGTACTGTTTGGCGTGGCTTTCGCCGATGCCGACGCCGATCAGGCCGCCGACGATGCCGCCTCCAGCAGCACCCGCGCCCAAGCCCGCCAGCGCTGCAGCCAACGGGCCGACGACGAGCGGCGTGGCGAGACCGCCGGTTCCGGCGATCGCGGCGACGCTTCCGGTCGCGGTCAGCCCCGCGACGATTGCGCCAAGCACGCCGCCGATCGTAGCACCGGCGGCGACGCCCTCACTGCCTTTAGCATTGACCAACGACGAGAAGGCGCGCTCGCGCGTCTTGTCGTCCATCATCACGCTGATCTCGTCACGACCGTACCCGAGATCGTGCAGCCGCTCGACGGCCGCGGTGGCCGGGTCTCGGTCGTAATACATTTCGGATTCAAATGCGTCTTCTGTGTACATGAGCCCTCGCTTTCAGCGTGCTTTCTACCCGAGCAATACCGAAGCAAAACGCGCAT
>JBEKRW010000212.1:0-4730 GCA_049517595.1 Candidatus Cybelea sp.
CGAGCCGCTGCCGCCGCAAGCCGTCAGCAATGCGCTGAACAGGCCGCTCGCAATAAAAATGCCGAGCGCCGCCAGCCGCCCAACCCGATTGTGATCGCCCATACCTTTCGACCTAATGGTTCGGGTTCAGGGGCCATCCCTTCCCTTTCAAGCGGTCGCCGGGGCTAGCGGATGCTGCTGCCGGCAACCCGCGACTCTATCGCCCGCGCCGCGGTATTGCTGCGGCAGGGCGGAGTGGTAGCCTTCCCAACCGAGACCGTCTACGGCCTCGGGGCCCTCGCCTTCGACGCGCGAGCGGTCGCCCGAATCTTCGAGATCAAGGGACGGCCGTCGTTCGACCCGCTGATCGTGCACGTCGCCGACCGCGCCATGCTTGGGGAGGTGGCCGCGGCCGTTCCGGCCGCGGCCGAGGTTCTCATCGAGCGGTTCTGGCCCGGGCCGCTGACCCTTGTGCTCAAGAAGCGCCCCGCCGTCCCCGGGCTGGTAACGGCCGGTCTTCCGACCGTCGCCGTCCGGATGTCCGACCACCCGGTCGCCCGCGCGCTCCTCGAGGCCGTCGGGTCACCGCTGGCGGCCCCAAGCGCGAATCCCTTTGGCCGCTTGAGCCCGACCCGGGCCGAACACGTCGCGCGGATGCTGGGCGATCGCGTCGATCTCATTCTCGACGGCGGCGCGACGAAGTACGGCATCGAGTCCACCATAGTAGCCTTGGAGCCGCGCCCGGCGTTGCTTCGTCCGGGGGCCATAGCTCCCGAGCAGATCGAAGCGCTGAGCGGGCCGCTGGAGCGTACCAGACCTACCTCGGACGTGCGAGCGCCAGGCCAGCTCGAGCAACACTACGCCCCGGCAACGCCGTTGCGATTGATCGATCCGAGACTCGTACCGCAAGCCGAACGCTTCCGTGCGGGCGTCATCACGCTGCGCGACTCGCACGAAGGATACGCGGCCTCGCGAACGCTCTCCCCGCGCGGCGATTTGCGCGAAGCCGCTGCGAATCTTTTCGAGATGCTGCACGCCCTCGACGCGCTGGGCCTCGACCGAATCGACGCGGCTCCGCTAACTGAGGCCGGGCTGGGCCTGGCGATCATGGACCGCCTGCGCCGCGCGGCCTCGTGATGAAGCCCAGATGAAACAAATTGAGGTTCCAAAGCGTTCTGAGAACGGGTAACGAAGAGAGGATTATGATGTTCAAGCGCGATCTCGTTCGGTACGTCGCCCTGTGTGCGGGCGCTCTCATCTGGTTCGGTGCCGCACCGGCCGGCGAAGTACTGCCGTATCAATTGGCCGGCGACGTCTCGGAGAGTTACCGGCTTCTGACGACCACGTACTACGAAACGGTCGAACCGCGCACGATCCTCGCCGCCGCCAGCGCAGCATTAGCCGAAGCAGCGCGCAAGGCCGGCACTCCGATTGCCGCACCTTCGCTGCAGGTCGAATCCGATCGCGACGCGACCGTTGCCGAGCTTGACGAAGCGATTGCCGCATCAGCTCGTGCCGCCCACGCTTCGCCGAACGACTTTACCTACGCCGCCATCAATGCGATGGCTAAAGCGGTAAACGATCGCTACACGCAGTTTTTCACTCCCGCCGAGTTCAAGGCGTTTAACGAGGCGCTCGATCCGGCCCGCATCGGCGGCATCGGCGTAATGATCCAGCCCGATGCGACGTCTGGTTTCGCTCGCATCACTTACGTGCTCCCGAGTACGCCCGCCGAGCGCGCCGGCCTAGCGGCCGGCGATCTCGTTACAGCGGTCAATGGCGCGCCGACGAAGGGCCTCACGGTCGACGGCGTTAGCGCGCTGCTCCGCGGCAAAGCCGGCACCGTCGTCGCGGTAACCGTGGCGCGCCCAGCCGCAACCACGGTCGTCTCGATCACGCGTGAAGACATTCAGCCTCCGACCGTCATCTACAAGATGCTCGGTAACGGTATCGGCTACGTTTGGGTGATGGCCTTCGGCCGATTGACGCCCACCGAGTTCGATACTGCGGTCTCGCGCTTGAACGAACAAGGCGCCAAGGCGCTCGTGCTCGATTTACGCAACGACGGCGGCGGCTATGTCGATTCCGCGCTCGACATCTCCTCGAAGTTTATCGCCAACAAGGCGCTCTTAACGGTTGAAGAGCGCGGCCAGCGCGACACGACGATCCACGCCGACCCCGATCCCTCGATTGTCTTGCCGCTCACGGTGCTCGTGAACCAGTACACCGCCTCGGCGTCGGAGATCACGGCCGGAGCGTTGCAAGATGACGGCATCGCGATGCTGATCGGCGCGCGCACCTTCGGAAAAGGCGTGATGCAAACGCTGACGCCGCTGCCCGACGGAGCCGCAATCAAGATCACGACGGCGCACTATTTGACGCCAAGTCGCCGCGACATCAACCTGCGCGGCATCGACCCGGATATTGCAATCGAAGAGCCTCGGGATGCGCGCTTCGGTGACGTCACCCGCGACGCTCAGTTAAGCGCCGCAATCTCGCTGCTGCAAAAGAAGATCGCGACTAAAACGTAAGTTGCGGGCTGGTTAGTAGCCTCTTCTTTGTCTGCGGGTTAGGCGAACGATCGTGCCGTTGCGCCCAAAAGCAACGTCGTCCATCAGGCGGCGCATGAGAAAGATCCCAAAACCGCGCCCGCGCTGGTCGGGCTCGATCTTGCCTTGAATCGCCGGCGCGCGGAACCCCGCGCCGGCATCTTGGATCTCGATCCGGAGTTCCTTTCCGTCGAAATCGCAATCGACGGTGAAGCGGGTGGAGGACGTCCCGCTGCCGTGCTCGACGGCGTTGCTCAACGCTTCGCCGGCGGCTAGGCGAATATCCGCAATCTCGCTTTCAGAGAAGCCGCAAGCGCTCGCGAACCCTGCCACGCTGCGCCGGGCAAGAGCCACGTTACTGATTTCGCTCGTGTAGTCGGCACGATAATGAGTTTTCACCTTTTGCGTTCTCGTTTGAATACGACTTGCCCGGTGACGGCCCGCTACTAAACCTTTAGCCCTTCGGGAAGCTCGGGAAGAACTTCGTCGAAGAGTGCCCGAGCAACCGAGGGCGATTAGCTCAGCTGGGAGAGCGCCTCCCTTACAAGGAGGATGTCGGCGGTTCGAGCCCGTCATCGCCCACCATATTAGATCGAGCCGCGGCGGCGCGTGCCGAGCGCATTGTTATCCGGATGGTTCGAGTATAAAGCTCCAACCGACGGTTGGTTTATTCGATAAGCCGGGCTTAGCGATAAGCCTCCATTCCTGTGCCGGCTAAGGGATGCGTTACTGTTGTCGGGTAGCGAGCCAGTTCCGAACGATCGCTTCTGCTCGATTCTTGGATAAATCAATTACGATCCTTAATGTATCGGTAAGGAATTGTCGCGCTTGAGTTGAAGGTGGTGTAAGCGAGTCCCAGCTTGGAGTCAAAGCGGCAGCCCGTGAGCTTCCCTAACGAAAGTCGAGCCGATGAGAATTTTACGACAGAAGGGTCTCGCGGCAGCGGCGTCGCTCGTCGGCGTGCAGGCCGCGTTACTGGTCGCATGCAGCAGCAGCCAAACGCACTTCACGCCGCTTGCGGTCCAAAGCTCCGCGCTGCTCGCGCCGCCGCACGCGAGTGTTTCGCCGGACACGCCGCAAAAGTTTCTTTACGTTTCAGACTGGCCAAACTCGGTCTGGTCGTACAAATACAGTCCGCCGAGCGTAGTCTTTCGTTTTACCCTGGCGGGAGCCACGTTC
This sequence comes from Candidatus Cybelea sp., assembly GCA_049517595.1. Classification (GTDB taxonomy): domain Bacteria; phylum Vulcanimicrobiota; class Vulcanimicrobiia; order Vulcanimicrobiales; family Vulcanimicrobiaceae; genus Cybelea. The sequence goes on from JBEKRW010000212.1 coordinate 3,708, forward strand.
AACGAGCCGTACGGGCAGTGCGTCGATGCCGCGGGCAACGTCTTCATAACGAACTACGGAGTAAGCGGTGCGGGTCACGGTAAGACGTATCGCTATCCTCATAACGGCGTTGGCGGTCCGACGCACACATATAGCAACGGCACCGCGAGTGCCATCGGTTGTTCGGTTTACGGCGCGAACCCGGGCGATCTCGCGGTGACCTACTATTCGACTGCGGCAAGCACCGGGCCAGGCGAGGTTCGGATTTGGAGCGGCGAGAGCGGAACGCCCACGACGTATTCTGGACAGCCCAGCGGCTGTTACAACCTATGGCCTGGAGGATTCGACAGTAGCGGAAATCTCTTCGTGGAGGGCGAGCCTGCCGGCGGCGGCGCGGTAAGCGTCTGTGAGCTAACTGCTCCCCCGCGTGCGTGGTCGCCGTTGACGCTCGGCTTTACCATTTACGGGCCGGGCTCGGTTATGTGGGACGGCCGGTACCTCGCGCTCACCGACACTCAGGCTGGAAACGCTAACGAGACGGCCATCTTTCAGGCGACACTGTCGGGGACTTTGCTGACCGTGCACGGTGAGACGGTTCTCAGTGACACTTGCTCCAACGATTACGTGGATACGGTCCAGCCGTTTATCCTGGGGCGGCACAACACTCCGGCGAATACCAGACAGGGTAGCGACGTAATTGGCGGCAACTTGGCCTGCGCTGCGGCGGGAAATGACCGGGTCGACGATTGGAAGTATCCCGCCGGGGGCAGTCCTGCTCTTATGGTGCCGAATCCGCCACCGTCGCCGTACGGACAGGCGGTGAGCTTGCCGTAAGGTTAGAGCTCCGCGAGCATTTTCGATAGTCGCCAGACTTTCGGCGAGCACAGGTCGATGCGTAGGTAACTCGATGCCTGGGTAGAACGGGGCGTGCTGATTATCGCCGGGCTGCTCGCAACACTCGCCGTCAACTCAGCGCCGGCCGATGAATACTTCGGCAAGCTCAAGATGAGCGCGCTGCGCGTCCGATACGAAACGATGCAGCTT
>JBEKRW010000213.1:0-4725 GCA_049517595.1 Candidatus Cybelea sp.
GTTTAGCGCCCGTTGCGCCGCCAGCATCGCAGCGACGGCATCTTGAGGCGCTGCGAACGTACTGTAAAAAGCGTCACCGGCCGTTTTAAAGACGTGGCCACCTTGCTGCGCGATGGCTGCCCGCATAATCGCATCGTGCCGTCGCACGGCATCTTGCATGGTGGCGCGGTCGCGCTCCCACCGCACCGTGCTGCCTTCGATATCGGTGAAGGCAAAGGTTACTTCGGCTGACGCCATATTTTCGTAACGCGCGCGAGGAGATCGGGGGCGCCGAGCCGCTCGCAAACGGCGGGAAATTCGGCAATAGGCCCGCGCCACTCCAACTCGCTAACGTCCGCAAAGAGCTTGGCATCGGTTCGAAGCGTTGCGAGTTCCTTGAACAGCAGCGCGAGAGCCTGCCGCTCGCCGAGTTCTTGCGCGGGGAATTGCTCGATCGCGCCATAACGCGTGAGCAGAGCGGCCGCGCCTTTTGGCCCAATGCCCGCGATGCCGGGATAACCATCGGCGGAATCGCCAACAAGCGCAAGATAGTCAGGTATCAGCTCGGGATCTACGCCAAACTTAGCTCGGACGCCGTCGGCGTCCCGAACGACCTTGCTTCTCCGGTCGATTTGCACGATGCGATCCTCGTGCACGCATTGTGAGAGATCTTTATCCGGCGTCCAAATGCATATTTGCTGCACCCGAGAATCCTGCGACGCGATCGCGGCCGCCGAGGCCAGCGCATCGTCGGCCTCCAGCTCGATCATCGCCCAAACCGTAATCCCCATCGCCCGCAGCGCGTCCTCGAGGGGCTCGAACTGCGCGCGAAGCGCGGGATCGATTCCATCGCCGGTCTTGTAGCCGCTCCAAAGCGTGTTGCGGAAGGACTCGATAACGTGGTCGGTGGCGACGCCTACATGGGTGGCACCCTCGCCGATCATTTGCAGCACGGTATTGAGCACGCCGATAACCGCGCCGAATCGTCGCTCCTTTCCATCAGCGAAGCGGCGTAGCCCGTAGAAATGGCGGAAGAGTTCGTAGGTGCCGTCGACCAGATGAATGACCATCGCCGCTCGTATTTCACTCGGCCGAACGCTACCTTCCTTCGAATCTAGATTCCAACGACGGCGATGGATACTGCGATAGGAGGCACAGCTTGGGTCTCGGAAATACTGAGACTCCCAGACCTACTTTATAAGGAGCGATTAGTGAAGGGATCCTTGAAGTTTTTTTTGCTGGTTACAGCGCTGGTGATCGCCGGGTGTAGCGCAGGCGGTTCGTCGAGCGCGCCAACGGCGGGTGGCCTGTCGCAAAATGGGCACGGCGCCTCGCATTTCGTGCCGGAGTGGCAAGCTAAGCACGAGGCGCGGCGTGCCTGCAAACCGCTTGCCGGTGGGGCGGAATGCCACGTACTGGTTGTGACAAAGGGCGTGAAGCCGAACTGCTCGCCATCGGGCGGCAGCTGCGGCTGGCGGCCGGTTGACTTGCAAACTCGCTATAACCTCAAGAAATCGTTGGGCAAGGGATCGGGAACGGTTGTCGCGCTCATCGAACTTGGCGACTTGTCGAGTGCGGAGTCGGATCTGTCGACCTACCGTTCTACGTTCGGACTTGGGACGGCAACGTTCAAAAAGTTCAACCAGTACGGCGAAACATCCGACTATCCTGAAAGCTGCGAAGACTTCGGTTGGTGCGTCGAGACCGACCTCGACATCCAAATGGTCTCTTCCAGCTGTCCCCAATGCACGATTTACCTGATCGAAGGCGGCAACTGCGGCGGCGTCGTCTGCGGCTTAGAGGGCGCGGAGTCCGAGGCCGTTACGCTCGGTGCAAAGATTCTCAGCAACAGCTGGGGATGCAGCAGTTTCAACTACGGCGAGAACTGCGGCGACTCGAACTTCCCCAACTACTTTAATACGCCGGGCGTCGCGTATGTCGCGTCATCCGGCGACTCCGGATATCCAGAGATCGAGTGGCCGGCGGCGCTGGCAAACGTGCTCGCCGTCGGCGGCACGCAGTTGTCGGAGTCCGGCTCGACCTTCAGCGAGACCGTCTGGGACGGCGCGGGAGCTGGCTGCGCAACGACCACCACCAAGCCGAAGTGGCAGCACGATCCAGACTGCACCGGCCGGACGATATCGGACATCTCCGCCGAGGCCGGCTGTAGTCCCGGCGTAGCCGAGTACATCAGCAGCTACGGTGGCTGGACGACTGTCTGCGGTACGAGTGTCGCGGCACCGCTCACGGCCGGCATCGTCGCACTCGCGGGCAACGAGAGCAAGCTAACCGGCGGCAAAACGTTCTGGGACCTGAAGCAGAAGAAAAAGAAGAAGGACTTACACGCGGTCACTTCCGGCAGCGACGGTAGCTGTGGCGACTATCTCTGCGAGGCAGGCCTATCAAAGACCGATGGAGGCTACAAAAAGTACAGCGGCCCTGCTGGGTGGGGAACTCCAAACGGGATTTCGGCCTACTAGCTTCGCGCCACGCGAATCGGAATGAAAGGCGAGCGCATAAAGCGCTCGCCTTTTCTTTAGGATTCACGGTCCGACGAACCGCTAGCGGGCCGTTATGCCGTATGGAGCGTCGAACTGCGTGCTGCTGCCGACGACGTACTTCACCGGCGGGATATTGTTATTGCCGAGCGCGAGATTAACGTACGCCTTGTAGAGGGTTACGCTGACTCCTCCAACGTTCGCCACGTAGATTCTGTTGTTAGGACCGACGGCAATGCCGACCGGGCTGTCGAGAGCCGTAGCCGATCCCGAGATGCTCTTCGTTGGTGCGACGTTGCCGTTGGCGCTCGCGGGGAAGATTCCGATCCGGCTGCTGACCGCCGAGTTTCCCGATGTGACGTCGATCTTGTGGTTGTGCCATGCGACGCCATAAACCCCATTGGAGAATCCGGTATTCGTACCCGAGATGGTCCGGATCGGAGCGACGTTGCCGTTGGCGCCGGTATTAAAGGTGGAGACGAAGCCGTTCAGCGACGGAGTGTTCTCGTTCGCCACGAAAATGCGCCCCAGGGGATCCACGGCGACGCCGGACGGATCCGCTAGGCCCGTGAGGGTGCCGGTGATGGTCCGCGTCGGTGCTACGTTGCCATTTGATCCGGCGGCGTAAACGGTGACGCTCGCAGTTCCGGTATTGATACCGTTGGCCACGTAGATGTTGTTGCTACTATCTAGCGCGATGCCGAACGGATTCGACAGTAGCGTATTAGTGCCGCTAATCGTTGCGATCGGCGCAACGTTGCCGGCGGAACCGGCGGCATAGACCGTCACGCTCGAGTTGCCCATGTTGGTGACGTAGATGTTGCTCGCTGAGTCGAGCGCGATGCCTGCTGGATTCTGAAGGCCCGTATTGGTGCCGATGATCACGTTGGTTCCGGGATTGTGGTTCCCGTTGGCCGTTACCGGATCGATAATCACCGCGCCGGGGTACGTTCCATTCCCTTTGATGTCGGCGATGTACTCGCACGGACAGGGCGGCGTGTATGCCCGCCGCACTGCGCGAGACTGGGCCGCGGAAGCCGCTTGCTGATTCGCTGGTGCCGCCGGCCCCACCGTCCCGGCGTTACATGCACTGAGGGCGAGCGCTAAGATTGTTCGACTGATGGCGACGGCTGCGCCTCGGAACGTGAAATGCATAGCGGGTTTCCCTTTCTGTAGATCCGAGGACGCAAAATTGTCACGCCAAACGATCCGAAGAAGCTAATGCACCCTCGCCGCATTATTAAGATTAGATTATCTTGTCTAGTGTACTTCCTCAGTCCTTCGCATCGGCGTTTGGCCTAACCCAGTGCCGTTGGCGTTTGCCGCCGGCGCCGTAGCAGAAACCCCTTGCGAAACATCGGGCCCTCGGCTCTCGTAACGGGTTTGTCGGAGGGCACTTATGAGGTTGGTTTTGCGACGGCTCGTGGTCTTGGTCGCGGCGTGGCTTATCGTCCCGCTGCCGGCCCTTTCGTCGTCGTTCGGGACTACGGTCGCGGCGGCAGCGCAAGCGTACGATGCCGGTCGTTATCGGGAAGCAGCAAACCTCTACGAGCAAGTAGTCCGCGCCAACCCGGTCAACCCGGGGTATTGGCGTCGCTTAGCCGCCTCGTACTATCTGGGCGGTCAGTACCGCGAATCAATTCCTGCCTATACCAAGGCCCTGCAGCTGCGGCAAGATCAGCCGGCGACACTGGCCTACTTTCTGGCGCGCGCTTGTGCGCGGGCTGGCGACCTTGACTCGGGAATGCGCTGGCTGCGTCAAGCGATGGCCTGGGGATATGTGGACCTCGAAGGTGCACGCACTGACGAAGCCATCGCGCTCTTACGCACGCAACCGGGGTTTGCCGATCTCCTAGGTGTCGTCGCGCAAACGATGACGCGCGTGGACGGATGGCGTTACGACCTCGCCTTTCTCGCTCGCTGGACGAAGGCCAAGTCGTACCATCCATTCAGAACCGATACCGGCGACCGTTTCGTCTCCGACGCGATCTACACGCAGTCGCAGTTCGACGCGCAGGTGCGCAAGCTCAGCGACGCAGTGCCGAGCCTCACCGACCCGCAGATCGAACTTGGCATGATGCGCTTGCTGGCAGCCCTTGGCGACGGCCACACCGAACTCGGCGGCGGTCCACGTCCGGAGTACGCGACGACCGTCCCCGTCAAGTTCGAGTCTTTCGAGGAGGGACTATTCGTTACGGCTGCCGCACCAGCGTACCGCGATCTACTCGGCGCCCGCGTCCTGGCATTC
>JBEKRW010000214.1:0-4680 GCA_049517595.1 Candidatus Cybelea sp.
CGCGAAACCGATGTCCGCAAAGGCGACGAATCCATCGTGATGTTCGAGCTCTGGCTGATCGGAGGCGATCAGCGTATTCTGGACGACATCGAGAACTACAATCGCGACGACTGTCGTTCGACACACCGGTTGCGCGACTGGCTGCTCGATCGGCGCCTCGAAGCGATTGAGAAGCACGGTGTCGATCTGCCGCTGCGCCCCGTGAAGCTTCCTGACGAGCCATGCCACGCCGAGTTTACGGAGGCTTGCAAGAAATGCGTAACGCGCCAAAAAGAGGAACGCGAGGAGGCTCGCCGCAGCGACCTGGAGCGAACACTGCTCGGCAGCATTCCGCCACCGCAGTCGGAAGACCAGTATCGCTCGATGAACCCGCAGGCGAGAATGCGGTATCTCATGGCGGCGCTTCTAGCCTACCACCGTCGCGAGGAGAAGCCGGAATGGTGGGCATTTTTCGACCGCTGCGCAAACGTGGATCGGCTGCGCGAGTTCGATAGGGAGTCCATCGGCGGCCTTACGCTGCGCGAAGACATTCCGCCGCAGGCGATCAACCGGAGCAGCCTCTACACGTACGAGTTTCCGGAGCAGCAGCACAAGCTGGCTGCGGGCAACGGCGTCCACAATCCACGGACCGGAAAGCTGGCGGGAACGATCGTGACGCTCAGTGACGAGGCGCGATTGCTGAGGCTCAAGACCACCGCTTCCGTCGAGGATGCGCGCGCCGTCACCGAGTTGATACCGCGCCCCCCGTGGCCCGCGAGCGAGCAGCGCGACGCATTGGCGCGAATCGCACGATCGTTTTGGGACGAAAGTCTGATCCAAAAACACCCGGCAACCTTCGATTTGCTGGCGAACGGCGACCCTCGGGTTCGCGGTGCAAGCACCTTGCAACCCCGGGTCGTCGACGCCGAAGGCATCTCCAAAACGGTGGCGGCACTCGACAACAGCTACCTCTTCATCCAGGGGCCGCCCGGCAGTGGGAAGAGTACCTATGGGTCGCAAGCGATCTGCGATCTACTCGAACGCGGGCAACGCGTTGCGGTCACCAGCAACAGCCATAAGGCGATTCACAACCTGCTGCGTAAGGTCGAGGAAGGCGTCAGCCAGCGCGGTGGCAGCTTCCACGGCCGTTACAAGCATAACAAGAGCAACCCGGACTCGGAATATCGCAACTCACTGTTTATCGCGTCGAACGACTCGAACGAAGAGCTCTATGGCGACGAGTACTCGCTGGCCGGCGGTACCGGATGGCTCTTCGCGCGCGAGGAACTCGCAGGGAAGTTCGACTACCTCTTCATCGACGAAGCCGGGCAAGTGGCGCTCGCCGACGCTCTCGCTCTTTCTGCGTGCGCGAGGAACGTCGTGTTGTTGGGCGACCCGGCGCAGCTTGCGCAGGTCGGCCAGGGGCAGCAGCCGCTTCACGCCGGCGATTCGGTTCTGGAACACTTGCTGGGCGAGGAGCACACGGTGGCGCCGCATCGCGGCATCTTTCTGGACGTTTCGTATCGGATGCAGCCAGAAATCTGCGGCTTCATCTCCGACGCAGTGTACGATAAACGGCTACGCGCCGCGGACTCGACGCGCGCGCATCGCATTAGCGTGGGGACCACGGAGCTTGCAGGCCTGTACTACGTCGAAGTAGAGCACGCCGGCAATAGCTCGCACTCCGAGGAGGAGGCCGACGAGATCGTGGCGCAGGTCTCGCGCTTGCGCGAGCGAGGCATGGTGGTCGATTCAAAGCCGCCCGAGCGCAGCGGGGTCGAGCGCCCCTTGACCGATCGCGACATCATCATCGTCACGCCGTACAACGCGCAGCGCCGCCTAATACAGCGCAAACTTCTCGACGCCGGCTTCAATATCGAAACGAGTACCGGCATTGAGGTCGGGACGGTCGACAAGTTTCAAGGCCAAGAGGCCGCCGTCGTCTTCTATTCGATGGCGACGTCGAGCGGCGAAGACATGCCGCGCAACATGGAGTTCCTCTTCGAGCGGAACCGTTTCAACGTAGCGATCTCGCGGGCGCGCGCAGTCAGTGTGCTCGTCTGCAGCCCGCGATTGCTCGACATCTCGTGCCGGACGCCCGAAGAGATGGCCCTTGCAAATCTTCTCTGCGCCTTCGTCGAGCGCGCCGATGTCTTAGATGGCGAAGGCGACGAGCGTTCCGCGGCTGGTTCGGTTGAGCTCGAGGCGCCGCGTGGTCGCGCGTAGGATCGCCAAGCCGCGGCCGCGCTCGGGCGACGGCCGTCCCTCGCGCCACGTGCCGAGGTCTTGCACTTCTCCGAAAATCTTGCCCTCGCTCGTCGAGAGACGCAGAACGAAATCACCGGTCCCGCCGCGATAGGCGTGTTCGACGGCGTTGGCGACCGCTTCGCCGACGGCCAAGACGAGATCGAAGGTGCGCTCGGGCCCAAGTCTTGCGACGCGCGCGTAGCGCGAAACGAAGCGCCGCGCGATGGTCGCCGACAGCGGCGCGGCCGGCAGTTTGAGTTCGACGGTGCCGGGCCGCGCCGGAAGAATTGTCGCCGAGAGCACGGCGATGTCGTCGAGCTGGCGGTTATTGAGCACGTGGCGCAGGAGTTTGCCCGCGCCGTCCGAGCTGGTGTCGTGGACGCGCTCGCTCAGCGCTTCGAGAAGCCGGCCGGATTCGCGCTCGATGTTTCGGTCGAACTCGATCAAACCGTCGGTGTAGAGCAGCAGGGTGGCGTATGGCTCCAACTTGATTTCGTGCGCCGGGAATGCGGCATCGAACTCGACGCCCATTGGTATGCCGCCGCCTTCGATATACTTCGCGACGCCGTTGAACGGAGCGACTGCCGGCGGCGGATGGCCCGCGCAGGAGTACCGAAACGTCGAGCGCTCTACGTCGAGGATCCCGTGGATTGCCGTTATGAAGGGGTGCTCTTCATTGAGCATCAGCGCGGTATTCGCGCGGCGCAGCGTTTGTGCGGGCGATAAACCTTCCAACGCCGTGAGACGCAGCGCTTGACGCGCCGCATTCATTGCCACCGATGCCTCGAGCCCGTGTCCGCCGACGTCGCCGATCGAGAGGGCCATCTGAGTCTCGGAGATCGCAAATGCGTCATACCAGTCGCCACCGACGCGCGACTCCCGTTCGGCGGGGCGATACGCGAAACTCAAATCGATGCGCGGATGCGATGGCAAGCGACTGGGGAGCAACGCTCGCTGAAGGGTTGAGGCGACGCGCTGTTCGTGTTCGTACAGCCGCGAGTTGTCCATGGCGAGCGCTGCCCGGTGCGCCAGTTCCTCGGCAATTTCGACCGCAAGCTCGGTGCGGCGCGATGCCGGATCGATATTGACGAGGTGCAACGTGCCTCGAGTGCGTCCCCGCGCGACCATCGGCACGATCAGGGCGGTGCCCAAGCCGACAGCTTCGTAAATCGCCCGATCCTCCGGATCGGGAACGTTTGCCCGCACGGCGCGCAGCGTCGCTTCATGATCGAGCGCGCGGCTCCGCCCTTGGCGCAGCACCTGCGGCGACCCGAATGACGCGTTGCGAACGACGACGCTGCGACCGACGAGGTTCTCCAGGAGCTTGTTGCGCTCGGGATCGCGATGACGCACCGCTTCGACGACCAGCTCGTCCTCGGAGGAAAGCGATTGAACCTGGCACCAATCCGCAAACTCCGGCACGCAAAGCTCGGTAATTTTTTGCAACACTTCTCGACCGTCGAGGGTCGAGGCGAGAACCTCGCTTACGTGCGAGAGAAAGCGTTCGCGTTCTTCCAGGCGCTTTCGGTCGTTGATATCCGTCGCGGTCGCGAAGAGGCGCACGACGGAACCGTCTTGCGCGCGCACGGCCACCCCGCGCTCGAGAAACCAAAAGTACTCTCCTGTTTGCGAGCAGACTCGCGCCTCGACCGAAAAGTCGCTGCCGTCTCGCGTCGCGGCGCTCCATCCGGCCGCGACGGCGTCGCGGTCGTCGGGGTGAAAGGCCTGCAGCCAACCGTCGTTCTCAAACGTTTGCGCTTCGCCGAAGCCGGTGAACTCGAACCAGCGGCGATTGAAGTAGTCGATCTTACCGTTGGGACCGGCCGTGCAGATGATTTGCGGAACCGCATCGGCCAGCATGCGCAGCATGCGCTCGTGGTCCATAGCGTGGGCCTGCTCTTGCTCAGGCACCTAACAACGACGACCGCAGCGCATAGACGAAGGAACCCCCGCCTGGGCTTTCCCAAGCCCGGCAGACCCTAAACCGCGCGGTGCCGAATCAGCTCGATTCCATGACGACCAAGGCCTCGCGGCGAGCGAACCGCTGCCAGGATTCAGTGGCATAGCGAGCGCGAAAACGGCGCCGGCATGCGATCAGGACGTGCGCGCTGACGACGGCGTCGCTGAGGGCGCGATGGGCTTCAAACTCTTCGCCGGCGGCCCGGTCGATGTCGAGGAATCGCCGCAGCGTCTGATTCTTATGGTTGGGCGCTTCGGGAAACAGCGCTCGCGCGAGCAGCATCGTGCAGAGCCCCTCTCGCCCGACCGATAGCCCCACAAAGGACAGGTCGAATCGCGCGCAGTGGGCCGCGACGACGCGGCCGGCACAGCGCCGCCGCAAAACCTTGAGAGCCCGCCCAAGGCGCGGTGCGCCGCTGACCATCTCGTCGGTAATGCCGTGGACCGCCGTCGCGTAGGCCGGAATCGCGATTCCGGGGTCGACCAGCGTGGCCC
>JBEKRW010000215.1:0-4668 GCA_049517595.1 Candidatus Cybelea sp.
TCGCTGCGATGCTGGCGGCGCAACGGGCGCTAAACGCCGAGGATTTTTCTGCCGCCGGCGGATTGCGCGTGCGCGCGGCAATCAATACCGGCACTGCCGACCGGCGCGAAGACGACTACTTCGGTCCGGCACTCAATAAGGTCGCGCGAGTACTGGCAATCGGCCATGGCGGCCAGGTTCTCTTGACCGCCGAGACGGCTGCGCTCGTCAACGGCACGTTGGCGGCCGAAGTCGGGCTACGCGACCTCGGCGCCTATCATCTCAAGGATATAGACGGGCCGCAGCGATTGTACCAGTTGCTCGCGCCGGGATTGCCGCCCGACTTTCCGCCGCTGCGTTCGCTGGGGACGCTGCCCAGCGATCTTTCCATCTTCGATTCGGCGGAGTTTCACGCTGTGCCCAGCTTCAGCGGACGCGACGAGGAGCTGGACACGCTGCGGGCGGCGCTACGGAACGACGGCGCCATAGCGATCGTCCACGGTATGGGCGGCATGGGCAAATCTTCGCTTGCGCGCGAGTACGGCTGGCGCAATCGCGAGCGCTACTCGGTGGTGTGGTGGCTCAACGCACAGACTGAGAATGGGATCATCGAAGGTCTGCTGCGTTTGGGCGGGATGTTCGTTGCGGGCCTCGATCAGTTAGCCGACAGGCGCGCCGCCGCGGAGCGCGTGCTCAACTCGGTGCTGGGCGGCTTCGACAAGCCGGTGTTGTTGGTCTTTGACGATCTCGAAGACGAACAGCTCATGCGGACGTGGCTTCCGCGCACCGGAACTCGAGCCTTGGCGACTTCGCGCGATACGGCGTGGAGCGCCGACGTCACCGTCATTCCGCTACCGATTTGGCCGCTCGAGACGGCAATCGAGTATCTGACGCGCGCAAGCGGACGCTCCGACCTTAGCGAGGACGAGGGTCGCGCGATCGCGCAAGCCGTGGGCGCCCTGCCGCTGGCGCTGGCCCATGCTGCTGCCTCGCTGCGCAACGCCCGAATGGTCAGCCCGCAGCGGTACTTGGAGCACATTAGCGAGCGTCTTCACAACGCTCCGCATGGCGCCGAATATCCGCGCTCGGTCTTTGCGACGTTCAGCACGGCGATTGCCCAGGCCGAGCAGCAGGCTGCGGGCGCGGCCGCCGCGCTGTGTTTTGCCGCATCCTTTGCGCCCGATGCGATTCCCGACGAGCTCTTTCGCCAGGGAATCGAGTATTATGCCGAGGGTCTGCAACCCGTGCTAACCGATGGCGTCGCACGCGATTTGCGTTCCGCAATCGCCGACGAGATCAGTCTGGACGAAGCGCTTGGCGCACTCGACCGGCTTTCGTTGCTGTCCTATTCGCAGAGTTCGCAAACCTACAGCTTGCACCGGCTGGTGCAGCTTGCAGCACAGGATCTCGCGGGTGAGCGTGCTCGTGCCTGGCGTGAATGCGCGATCTCCGTAGCGGACGACGCATTCCCCGACAAAACCGATGTTACGACGTGGCCGCAGTGCGAGCGGCTGCTGCCGCACGTGCGCGCGGCGTTGGACGGGCTGGCGAACGATAGCGCGTTTCTGCCGGCCGGGCGCCTCGCGTCCGGCTGCGCGAGCTACCTGTGGCAGCGCGGCGAATACGCCGCAGCGGAGGCCGTGGCCAAGCGCGGGCTGGCAATACAAGAGCGAGTTCTCGGGCCTCACCATCCCGACGTTGCGAGAAGCCTTTACAACCTTGGGATCGTGTACTGGCAGCAGGGACGCTATGCAGAGGCGGAGTCGGTTCATTTGCGCGAGCTGACTATTGAGGAAATCGAACTTGGCCCGACGCATCCCGACCTCGCCAAGACCTTGAACGGCCTGGCGAATGTGTATCACGATCAAGGGCGTTATGCGCAGGCCGAGTCGCTTTATGCACGCACGCTGGCGATTTGGGAAGCGGCGCTCGGCCCGGATGACGCGCTCGTTGCGATCGGCCTGAACAACCTGGCGAATGTGTATCACGATCAAGCGCGCTATGCAGACGCCGAGCCGCTCCATTTGCGCGCGCTGGCGATTCGCGAAGAGGCGCTCGGCCCCGACGATCCTTTCATTGCGTTTACCCTGACGAATCTCGCGAGCATGTACCAAGACCAAGGGCGCTACGCCGAGGCGGAGCCGCTAAACCTGCGGTCACTGGCGATTCGCGAGAAGGCCATTGGGCCGGATCACTCGCACGTTGCCATGAGCTTGAACATCCTCGCGTTGATGTGCGCGGCCCAGGGGCGCTATGCCGAGGCGGAGAGGTATCACCTGCGCGCGCTCGCGATTCGGGAGAAAACGTTCGGCTCGGATCGTCCCGACGTCGCGCAAAGCCTCAATAACCTCGGGAACCTCTATTGCTTGCAGGGGCGCTACGCAGACGCCGAGCCGCTCCTCACGCGCGCGCTATCAATTCGCGAGAAGACGCTCGTACCCGATCACGTGGATGTCGCCGAGACTTTGAGCTGCCTCGCGAGCGTCTACCGCGGCCTACATCGTGACGAAGAAGCGGAGCCGCTGCTCTTGCGAGTTCTGGCAATCCGAGAAAAGACTCTGGAGCTGGAGCATCCGTTGACGAAAGAAGCGCGAACGCGCTTGGCCGCCCTTCGCGCTAGCCGGTAACGGTAGCGCGCGTCTCGCTGCGGGATGTGTACATCTCCCAGAATTTGTCTGCAATCACCGAGGGGTCGACCGACCTAGGATTGTCCGATGGCGTGCCCTTTATCGTGCCGAACGTCATGATCTCCCCAACGTAAATGCCGTCGCCCTTTAACCCCTGCGCCAGCAAACCAACGAGCTTATGTTTCGCTGCGCTTGAAAGCGCAAGGCCCATCGCGTGCAGTTTCGTGGGCACTTCGTCCATCGCCGGTGACGTGTCGCCAAACCCGCCGTTCGAGACAAGAATAGCTCCGGCGCCGCTTTCTTTTAGGTCGGATCGCGCTTCGCCGGCGGCGGCGAGAAGCCCAAAAACGGCTACGTCGAACACGCGGTGCAGCGAAGCGTCGTCTGCAGCAAGCAGGTCACCCGCCTCTACGCCTCCGTAGGCGTTCCAATGCAGTACGGTGATCGGCCCCATTTGAGACCGAACGCTCTTGATGGCCGCTCGAATCGACGCGGGATCAGACGCATCTGCCGGAAAGGCGAAGGCCGTGATGCCGGCGGCGCGCAGAGTTGAAACTCCCGCCGCCAGTCGTTCCTCGTTTCGCGCGACGAGCGCTATCGAAAAGCCTTCCGGCCCGAATCGCTGCGCCACCGCCGTAGCGGTTCCCGGCCCGAAGCCCACAATAACAATGACTCTTGGCATGACCTTATGCTTACGACACGCTAGAAGTGCGACGCGGAACGTCGCGCTTCTCGTCGATATCGAGAAGGTCGGGCCACGTCGTCACGTCGGTTCGGCCGGGTGCGATCTGCGCGCGCAGGCTCTCGAAGGCTTTCGCCGACTCGCCCTGCGGCTCGTGCGATAGCCACTCGCGATTCCAACCTTCGATCTCTTCGCGAGACTTGGCCTCGACGAACGGTTGCGTGAAGGCTTCAATCTCCGCGTCGCTCTTGGCGTTGCGAATCGAATCGAGAAGCCGTTCGTGGTCAATGCCGAGAAAGCCGAATACGGCCTGATCCATCGGACAATTGTAGTGATACTCGCCGAGGTTACCGTGGGCTGTCGCCTTTCCCTTATCGATCGTCCGGCCGAGCTGAACGACGCCTTGCCACTTGTCGCGCACGCTTCGAGGATATTCCCTGGTTAGATCCATTACGAAAGCTCCTTTGACTATTAGGTCCTCCGTACGACACGGCGCGGCTTGCGACGGTTGCGTTCGCGTGGCCTCCGGTGGGCTTCGACGTGGAGCCAAAAAGGGATACCTCGGTATATAAACGAGTATTTTCGGAAACGACGATTTCGCGAAGCTACGTCAAGCGAAGGATATCGAATGAGACCAACGCATAATGACCCGCCCATCGAACTGACAATTCACGCCCGAGAGCTACGCGAGCTCTTCGCCGAGCACGAGTTCGACCCGTTTGTCGACGACCCAAACGCGCTTCAGAGCATCGCCCAGATCGCCCGGTTTCCCCACCTTACATCGAGTCTCGGCAAGATGCGGATACGCGTCGTACTACCGTCGCAGGACGTGTCGCCGCAGACTCAGACGCGTGTGGAACGGGCGATTGCGCGATACTGTTCGCACAAGATCGCCGAGGCCCGTATCCAAATGGTGGAGTGGCGCCGTGGGGCTGTTAGCACCTTTTTATGGGGCCTGGCGTTCTTTGCCCTCAGTCTACTGGTGACCGCGGGACTGCAGCACACCGAGTTCCTGCCCGACGCAATCCGCACGTTGGCCATCGAAACGCTCGTCATCGCCGGCTGGGTCATCATGTGGCAACCCATGGATACGCTTATCCTTGGGTGGCTGCCAATCCGGCAGCAGGAGCGCACGTTTCGCGCAATAGGCTCCATGCCCACAACCGTCGAAGCGGCAAACGAATAAAGCTTCGCAAGTATGAACAAGACAGTAGATGAGAACGAGCGCGCCACCGGCCCTTCAGTCTTTCGCTTCAAGGCACGACTGATTCGGCGTCCTAGGCCAGCGAAGACTGGCTCCTCGATTCTGCTCGACGTTCCGAAAGTCGTTAGCGTCAAGCTGGGCGGCATGACGAAGGTCGAGGGTACCATGAACGGTCA
>JBEKRW010000216.1:0-4665 GCA_049517595.1 Candidatus Cybelea sp.
CTCACGGCAACGCCGGCGACCGCATAAGGCGTAGTATCGATCGTCTTGAGTACCTTTGTGGCCTTCGCTGAGGAGGTAACGATCGCAACGCCATTCGAGGTTGCTTCCGAGACGGCGAAGCTAGCTTTGACGCCACTCCAATTTGTGGCGGCGTTTATTCCTCCCCACCACGGATAGAAGATTCTGGTGGTCTTGTTGATGACAACGTCCCCGGCGCACGGTACGAGCACGTTGTTCGCTCCGTAAGTCCACGGTCCAGTGTATTCCCAGTACTGATTGTAGTAAGGTTCGTACTGCCAACCAACGCCGACGTACACGATCGGTTCGCAGAGCTTTTCTGCGGGCTGTGCGCCACCGTGGGCATTAAAGTAACTCACCCCGTGCGACGTAAGCGGTGTCGTTGAGCCGACGAAGCCCGATCCGCTGCTGCATGCGGACAGTAGAACTGCTGCCATCATTGCGCCCAGCGCATGGGCGGCTAAACGCGAGTTGTTCATTGTTTGCTCCTTTCATTCCTCATAAGGGTACGCGTCCGCTCGAGCACTCATAGGCGAGTGCCGATACGGTTTCGGGTCGCGCGGTAGACTCCACCGCGCGTACAAAGAATATCAGCGCCCTGTGAAGTCGCTAGGAATAGGCTGAGAACGACTTGTTTTCATCTTGTTCTCGTTTACGCTCGGCGCGAAGACCGGCCGGCGCTAGTCCACTTGGTAGTTTACGAGTAACGTCCTCATAGTGGGTTGACAGTCCCGCATGGCCGGCGCGTACG
Organism: Candidatus Cybelea sp.; assembly: GCA_049517595.1. Lineage (GTDB taxonomy): Bacteria > Vulcanimicrobiota > Vulcanimicrobiia > Vulcanimicrobiales > Vulcanimicrobiaceae > Cybelea. The sequence continues at coordinate 770 of JBEKRW010000216.1, forward strand.
TTGACTGCAACGCGCCTCCCAGCGCAAACTTATCGATCGCCGCGTTAAACGACGTGTCCGTCACGCGCGCGTCTATGAGATCCGCCGGTCCGATCGTAACCGTAACGCCGATGGTCGTCTTTCCAAGGCCGGCTTCCTTCGCCGCCTCGCTAAAGACCGGTTGCACCTGGTCGATCACTTTAGCCGGCTGGTCGCGATCGACGCAGCTTCGCGGCGGCACCTTGGCCGGCGGCCCGGTGTTTTCCCACGAAGTAAAGCTGCCGCCCGTGATTGTAAACCAGCCGCTAACGTCGCGCTTAAAATGCGCGTATTGCGCGCGACTCTTGCGAGCGTATCCCAGGTAGTAGAGCGTCCGCACGTCGTCGTAATACACCGCGAGCGCGGCGGCGACTACGTTGGCCACGATCGTATCCGTAACGCCCGGTATCAACGGCTGACGCAGTGCGTACAGCCGAGTCATTCTCGCCGCATCGCGGCTAGCGCTAAACGAATAGTACAGGAGCTGCGTGGCGCGGTCGCAGCGGTCGATGTCGCCGTTGTCGACGATCCAATCCATCTCGCGCTCAAAGCTCGCCCATTCCGGTGCCGCCAGGCCGCTCTCGGCCGACGTCGGCGCCACGCTATAGCTTTGCCACTGCGTGTAGGACGTCAGCGCCACATCAAACGTTTGTCGCGTAGCCCGCGAGCAGTCCGCCCGAGCCGCCAGAGGCGAAAAGATCCCGGCCAGAAGAATCGCCAGAATCGCCGGACCAAATCTCTTCAACGCCGGATCTTTCCGGTTTGCACGACCTCGAACGCGCTGCCTGGAATGTTCTTGAGCTGATCGAGGTCGTTGTTGTTCCAGCACGAGGCTTCTTTGCCGCCCTGTCCTTGAAAGTACCAGTTACTGCCGTTGTCGGCCACGAACATTCCGTACTTCTTCATCGCCACCACAACGACGAGCGCCTGACCGGTGATGTTCGAGACGTCGTAGGACGCTTTCATGCGCAGCCGCAACCCCATGGGCGGCAGGCTCGGGCTCTTGCTGTCGCTTGCATAATGCGTCGCGGGGTGAATGTATCCCATCTGCGTCTCGTTGAACGTCACCCGTAGCGCGTGGTTAATCACCTTGTCTTTGTTCACCTCATCGCACTTGATGAGCGCCGGCATAATGGGAAGGCCTGCTGCATCGGCCGAGGTCCAGCCGTTGGGCCGAAGCTTGTCCGAGTCTAAATGGAAGAGCGCGCCCGATCCAGCCTTCCATCGCTTTCCGCCATTGATGGGATATGCACGCCACATCTCGTAGAGCTTGCAGACGCCTTGCTGAAGCACCAGCACGTGACGGTCGCCCCCGGCATGTTTGCCGCCCTCAATCTCGGCGTTTGGCGGGATTGGATACGGCCCCTTATTGCTCTGCGACGCATAGCCGAACGTCACTGGCACCTTCTTTTGCGTGCTCGGCACGATGTTGAACGGAATTCCGTAATCCGGGTTGTGGCCAAAATCGGGGTGCAGATTCCCCGGAAGCGCGGCGATATATTCGCCGGACAGCTTATCGAGCGGATAGTTCGAGATGTCGGTGTTCCACCAGTTGTTCGCGGGGAAGATCTGGCAGCCGCCCACAACCGGCACGCCGGCAGCCTTCACCCGTGCAGCCTGGTCCGCCATGCCCGTCGGCGGCACGCCCCCGCCCGCACACGCAGTCAGCATGGAAATGGTAATCCCTAACGTCAACAAACGCCGCATAACAAAGCCTCCAACTTGCAGTGTCAAGCGCATTATATCACGAAGCTGCCACCGATGCTGCTCGTTCTCGCAATGTGCGTGGTCACGGTCTTTCCACGCTTCGGAACATACGTTCCGGTAGCGCATCTCCACGGCCCGGGTCTGTTGCTCGACGGCGCGGGCGCGTCGGGTTCGCCCGATAACACGTTAACATGGTTGCACAAGCGGCTCCTCGGCGACACGACGCAGCGTGGCGGGAACGTGGTGATTCTGCGCGCATCGTACACCAACATCGACGATCGCCACTTTTATCAAGCGGGGAACTTTGCGTCGGTGCAGACGGTCCTCATCCCGCCGTGCACCTCCGCGGCGCAAGTGAACGCCGTCGCGCCCGTGGTAAACGGCGCCGACGCCGTCTATTTCGCGGGCGGCGATCAAGCCCACTACGTTGCCTGGAAGGGGACTGAACTGATCGAGGCTGTCAAGCGCGTCTACGCGCGCGGCGGCGTTGTCGGCGGCGGAAGCGCGGGCTTGGCCATTCAAGGCGCCGTCGTCTACGATTCCCTTGCCGCCGATGCAATGAATCTCGAAACGACCACCGCCGATGCCGCAAAGGATCCGCTCGAGCGGCGCATCAGCTTCACCACCGGCCTGTTCTCGTGGCCCGCGCTAAACAACACGATCACCGACACGCATTTGGTCGCACGCGACCGCATCGGCCGAACGATCGCGTTTGTCGCGCGAATCTTTCACGACCGGCTGCTGCCCGACGCGAGCGAAGTCTACGCGCTCGGAATCGACGGAGGCAGCGCCGTCGTCGTCGACCCCAATGGAACCGCGACCGTGCTTAGTGGAAAGGGCGGCCGCGGCGCCTACCTCGTGCGCAGCGACACGCCCCCAGTTCTCATTCCCGGACATCCGCTGCACTACACGGTCGAGGTGACGCACGTCGCGCGCAACGGCGAACGCTTCGATCTGCTAAACAAGCAGACGCCCGAGCCATGGTACACCATCACCGTCGACGGCACGCGGCCGCCGTATTACAACGAGGACCCCTACAACCATTGAGCGCCCAACTCTACGCGCGCCTCGAAGCCCAAGTGCGCGCGCTGCTCGACGGCGAGCGCGATTTCGTCGCGAACGCCGGCAATTTCGCGGCACTGATTCACGACGAGCTTCCCGACGTCAACTGGGCCGGCTTTTATCTCGCGACGCCGTCGGGTGAGTTAGTGCTGGGCCCATTCAGCGGCCGCCCAGCGTGCACGCGGATCCCGCCAGGGCGTGGTGTCTGCGGAACGGCGGCGACAAAGCAAGAAACAGTCGTCGTCGACGATGTCGACGCGTTTGCCGATCACATCGCCTGCGACGGCGCTTCGCGCAGCGAAATCGTCGTTCCGATCCTGCGCGACGGCGATTTGTTCGCCGTCTTCGATATTGACAGCCCCATAAAAGCGCGTTTCACCGGCGCCGATCGCGCTGGGATCGAATGCCTCGTCGCCGCGTTTGAGGAAATGCGCAATCCATAGCACGCGCGGCGGGCCGAGCGTTAGCCCGGCGGCGGTCCCATCGCGCCGTGGTCCCCCATGTCCATTCCATGCTCGTGCGGCGGAAGTGCGTGCAGCACGATCCACCCGGGATCGCGCATTTGCGCCTGCATCCGCGCGTTCATCATGTGGTCGTCGTGACTCGGCGGATGCCAGTTGGGCATTTCACTTTGCATCTGCGACTTCATCTGCTCGCGAAGCTGGCGCGCCTGCGAAGCGTACGCTGCGTGCGCTTGCAGAATTCGCGCCCGCTCGGCCGGCGAAAGCGTCGCGTCGATCTGCTTTGCCGCGGCGTTGACGTCAGGATTCGGCGAGAGGACGAGGTTGCCGATCTCGGCCGCGAGCGTGCGACGATGGGCGGGCGTCAGTACGGAAAGAATTTCAGCGCGCAGTTGGTCGTGGAGTTGCCCCTCCTGCTGGCCGAACTGCTCGAACATTTGATGCATCTGCTGACGCTGGGCGTCCGTTGGTTGCTGGGAGGCGTTGGCATCTTGGGCAAGCGCTGCCGCCGGTAGGAGGCTAAGCGCAAGCGCTAGGGCGAAAAAGCTTTTACTCATAGCGCGATTGTACATCGGCCTTCCGTAAAGGCAACTGAGAACTAACCCTTTTTTCATCAGCTTCTCGGATTATCATCCCCCTCGCGGACTT
>JBEKRW010000217.1:0-4662 GCA_049517595.1 Candidatus Cybelea sp.
CTGGTCGGCGTGAGCTCGACCATGACCGGTATCAACTTCGTCGTAACGATCTTGAAGATGCGCGCGCCCGGCATGACCTTTACCCGCATGCCGCTTTTCGTTTGGGGGCAGTTCGCGACCGCGCCGCTGCTGATGATCGCCACGACGGCGCTTGCGGCAGCACTGGCCGCACTCTTCATCGAGCGCCAGTTCGGCGTGCCCTTCTTCGATCCGACCAAAGGCGGCAGCCCGGTGATGTGGCAGCACATGTTCTGGTTCTACTCGCACCCGGCCGTCTACATTATGATTCTTCCGGCCTTCGGCATCATCTCCGAAGTGCTGCCGACCTTCGCGCGCAAACCGATCTTCGGCTACAAGCTGATCGCGTTCTCTTCCATGGCGATCGCGCTCGCCGGGTTTATGGTTTGGGCGCACCACATGTTTACGTCGGGCCTCGCGCCGTTCTTACAGTTGCCGTTCATGATCATCACGTATCTCATCGGCGTGCCGACGGGCATCAAGATCTTTTCATGGACGGCGACGTTGTGGGGCGGAAAAATTCACTACACCACGGCAATGCTCTTTGCCATCGGCTTCGTCGGGCTCTTTACGCTGGGCGGCATAACCGGAATCTTCCTGGCCGCCATTCCGTTCGATCTCCACGTGCACGGAACGTACTTTATCGTCGCCCATTTGCACTACGTGCTCATTGGGGGAAGCCTGATGGGAATCTTCGCCGGCATGTACTACTGGTTCCCGAAGATGTCTGGACGGCTGCTCAACGAGACCCTGGGGAAGATCCACTTCTGGCTCTTTTTCATCGGATTCAACGGCACGTTTCTTCCGATGCACTGGCTCGGCGTGCTCGGGATGCCGCGCGAGGTAGCGACGTACGACCCGCAGTTCACGTTCTGGAACCGCTTTGAATCGGTTTCGTCGTATCTCATGACGCTTGCGATTCTGATTTTCTTCGTCAACGTGCTGTGGAGCATCCGGTACGGGAAGCGGGCCGGTGCCAATCCGTGGGGAGCGCGCACGCTGGAGTGGCAAGTACCGTCGCCGCCGCATTACTATAACTTCAAGCACATCCCGACGGTCTACGGCCTGCCGTACGATTTCAGCCAGCCGCTCCCATATAAGGGGCTGGAAGAAGAGCTCACCGATTCGCCGCCGCCGGTCGCGGCGGGGGCCCACTGATGTCGGTCGCGGCGATCGGGGCCGACGCGCACGGGCACGTCGACCAGCTCTACGTCGAGACGCGCGAGCTGCGCCTGCAAGGCTTCCTGCTCTTCCTGATCAGCGATTGCGTACTCTTCTCGTCTTTCATCTTCGCGTATCTCTATCTGCGCAACAGCGGACAGGGCTGGCCGCCGCCGGGAATTCATCGCCTCGACGTCGGGTTTGCGGCCTGGAACTCCGTCGTGCTCTTCGGTTCCGGCGCGACGATGCATTACGCGCTCGAGAACTTCAAGCACGGGAACTTCATAAAATACATGTGGTTTTTGCTGGCAACGATCGTCTTGGGTGCGGGCTTCCTGGGAGGGCAAGCCTACGAGTACACTCACTTGATCTTCGGCGAGCACGTGACGTGGTCGGGCAGCGGGATCTTCGGCGCCTCGTTCTTCACGTTGACCGGGATGCACGGGCTGCACGTATTCTTTGGCGTTTTCTACCTCACCGTGCTCGTTCTCCAGTCGGCTGCCGGAGTCTACACGCGGGGCAAGTACTTCGGGATCACGGCGGGCACGCTCTACTGGCACTTTGTCGACGTGATCTGGGTAGTGCTTTTCTCGATCTTCTACCTCATATAAGGAGTGACGTTGATGAACGCGCAGCTCGTCGAACGGTTGGGAGCGGTGATCGGGGGCATCGCGGTCGCCGTGGTGGCCTTTTACGCGCTCTATAAAGACTGGCAGGCGACCGGAGTCGAGAACCAGGTCTTTAAGCTGATGCTGGCGCTGCTTGGACTGGGCGCCGTTCTCGCCCTACTTGCCGGACTCAACGTGATCGGCTTCGCTCCTCCGAAAGGCGCATAACCGATGATCGTACGCGACGACGAGTATCTCGACTTTACCAGCGTGCCCGAAAGCAAGGGCATACCGCCGTCCCTCTACCGCATCGCTGCCGTCGGGTTGGTCATCATCTTCCTGATCGGTGCGTCGGTTTGCCTGATGTCGGGATACGGCCACCACTGGCCCGCCAACACGACGGAGCGCGTTCCGCTCAACAATCCATAGCTTCAGAGGTCGGCGCGCCGGCCGTGGCGCGTGGCGATACCGATGGCTAGAAGCGGCAGCTCTTCGTCGGGGAGCAAGCCGGTCGACTTACCGTCGATCTTGTGGATTCCGTAGCGCGAGAACTCGACGAGCGCGGGGATGGTCGCGTTGAACAACCGGCGACTTCCAAGCCACTCCCATTCGCCCGCGACGGCTCGATCCGCAAGGAGCACGGCGGCATAGCCGCACGCATCGGGGCGCGAGCGATCGTCGGGTTCGCGGTAGCGCACGTATCCGTCAACGATAAGAATCGGTGCGAACGTTTGGACGTAGGCGACGAGCGGTGCAACCAGCACGGCGACGAAATATCCGGCAAAGACGACGGCCCCAAGGGCGAAGATCCACGCGACTTTGATCAACGTCGCATCGGAGGGCACGTGATGCGCGCGGTAGACGATGCCCCACGTCAGCAGGGCCATGAAAATCGTGCCGAGCAGCGGCTCGATCGCAAGTGCGAAGCGCCCGGTGAGCCCGCGCCACACGATTCTTCGTTCGGAAGCAGTCCATCGCCGGCGTGCGAGATCGCGGCTGTCGATCACGGCTGCGGCTACGCGGCTTCCTCGATAGGGCGCCTGCGTTCTTCGTCCCGCGGCTTCAACCACGCGGCCAGAAGGAGCGCGACGAACGCAACGGCGCAAAACGCGAGGTACGCGTGGCGATAGCCCGCCAGCTCGGTTTGCGCCGCGCTCATCAGACCTCCGGCCAGCGAGCTGCCGAGAATTTGGCCGACGATCAGCGTTTGGCTTAGCAATCCCACCGCAGTCGCGCGAGCGCGCTGCGGCGTTTCGTTCGTGACGATGTAGCGCGTCGGAGCACCGAGCAGTGCGCCGAAACCGGCGCCCGCGATGACGATCGCGATCACTGCTACTGGTAGCGAATTGAAGCCGACCGCGAAAAGTGCAAGGCCGATTTCGCTGACGATCGTGCCGGCAAGCAACACGTCTCGGCTGCCGATTCGGTCGAGTGCGCGCCCCGATGCTGGAATGACGAGGACGAACATGAATGCACCGAGCGCGGCAACGAAGCCCGCGGCCGCCGCCGACAGGCCATCTGCAGCGACCAACACCGCCGGTATGAAAAAGAGCGAGCCTTCCAAAATGCCGATGACGACCTCCAGCGCGTACGTTCTGACGAGCTGCGGGGTTTGCAGAATCTCGAGCGGCACGATCGGGTTACGCGCGGACCGCTCCCAAAATGCAAAGCCCACGAGAAGCGCAACGCCGGCGAGCCCGGTCGCAACTTCGGACGAGATCAGCCCGTCCATGAGCGCCAGCAATCCGCCGCAGAGCAACGCGAGCCCAACGACGTCGAGCGATTCGCGTTGTCGCGGAGCGTTCGCCGGAACCTCTTTGAGCGCCATCCAAAAAACGATTGCCGCCAGCGGAAGATTCAACACGAAGATGTAGCGCCACGAAACGTAATGCGTGATCAAGCCGCCGATGCTGGGACCGATCACCGCCGCGAAGCCCCACGTTGCGGCGACCATGCCCAGCGCCGCGCCGCGCCGCGCCGCCGGCACTACGTCGCCGATCGCGGCGGTAGCGACGGGAAAGATCCCGCCGGCGCCGAGTGCTTGAATTGCGCGCGCGGCAAGAAAGACCGGATAGTTCGGCGCGAGGATTGCGACGATGCTTCCGGCGGCGAAGAGCGCGATGCAAATCAAATAGATCGGACGCCGTCCGAACCGGTCCGCCATCGAACCGGCAACCGCAATCGAGACGACCGTAACGAGAAGATATAAGGTGAAGATCCAGGCCAGGTCGCCGGTTTGCACCGTGAAAGCCCGTCCGATCGCGGGCAGCGCGGGGGAGAGCACGCTCAGATCGAGCGCTCCGGCAAAGACGCCCAGCGCGAGCGTCACGAGCAGGCGATTCACGAGACGATTCGGTCGATCACCATCACCGCGCACATCAGCGCCAGGTACACCAGTGAGTAGCGAAACAGCTTGCGCGCTTCATACGTGCCGGTCCGTTCGCGCCACGTTCGCCAAGCGTCGAGCATAAAAAGACCGCCGAGCACGGCCGCAGCGCCAAAATAGAGCGCGCCCATCACGTGAAGCGGGTAGAGGGCGAGCGACGCCGCGACCAGCACCAGGCTGTAGTAGACGATCTCGCGTTTGGTGCGTTCTCGCCCGTAAACGTTGGGCAGCATTGGAATTTTGGCCTTACCGTAGTCGAGTTCCGTCATCAGCGCCAGCGACCAAAAGTGCGGCGGCGTCCAAAGAAAGATGAGTGCGAAAAGGCCGAGTGCCGGCGCGCCGATGGCGTGCGTTACGGCGGCCCATCCCACGAGCGGCGGAACCGCGCCAGCCGCTCCACCGATTACGATGTTGAGCGGCGTTATGCGCTTGAGCCACATGGTGTAGATGACGACGTAATAGGCGTTCCCAGCTAACGAGAGCCAAGCC
>JBEKRW010000218.1:0-4644 GCA_049517595.1 Candidatus Cybelea sp.
CCGGTTCTTAACGTCAAGCCCGGGCAAACCGAGATTTGGCTGCTTGCCAACGTCAGCGACATCGCTTACATGAACGTTGAGCTCACCGAAACTGCGACCGGGTATCACCCAAAGATCGCCATCGTCGGGCAAGACGGCATCGCTTATGGTGAGGTGCACTATTCGCACGAGCAAGACGGAACACAGTTGCTAATTCCGCCGGCGACCCGCTTTGCGATCGCGGTGACGATGCCCGCCAAGGGATCGTTGCGCCTTTCCCTGCCGGGCCTTGGTTCGGGCGCGAGGACGCTCACCGCACCGGGCGTCCTCTACACCAACAACGGCACGCCGAATTCGCCGGCTGTGTTGGGAACGCTGAGCGTGCTGCCGTCGGCGATCAGTTACGCCGACGGATTCTTCATCTTCCCCTCGCAGACGCTGCTCGATGCCAATCCGGCCGCCGGCCAAGGCGTTACCACGGCGTTTAACCCCGGGCAGAGACTCGACGCGCCGACCCCCTTCCACGACCTGTCGCAGCTCAAACCCGACGTGAGCCGCACCCTGATCATCAACGGCGGTTTCCTCAACAATCACGCCAGCAAATCCGACCCCAAGGCGTTCGTGTACGCCTTCGCCGGCAACGCGTTTCCCAACGTTCCGTTGATCCAAGCCCGGCTCGGCTCGGTCGAAGAGTGGAACTTCGTCAACTATAATAACGATGCGCACCCGATTCACGTGCACGTCAACGACTTCCAAGTGACGAAATACTTCGATCCCACGACCGGGCTGAAACTCGGGGCGCAGATGTTCGGCGAGGACAACGCCAACGTCCCAGCGCCCTCGATGGGCCCGCACGAGGCGGTAATTCAACCGGGCACGCTGACGATGCGCACGAAGTTCAATGACTACTTGGGCTTATACGTGCTGCATTGCCATCGGCTCAATCACGAAGACAATGGCTTGATGATGCTCGTCAACGTCATTCCCGCCGTCTCCGACTACGCCGTAGCGGTTCCGGGCTCGCGCGGCCACCCCGCAACGGTGAAGGTTTTCGACGGGCACGGCGATCGCCTGATAGCGACAGTCACGCCATTCCCTGATTTCTACGGAACGCCCAATGTGGCGATCGGCGACGTCGACGGTGATGGGATTTACGATCTGGTCGTGGGCGCGGGCAAGGGCCACTCGCCCGAAGTGGTCGCGTACTCGGGCGCCCCCAGCGGCAGCAAGCCGTTCTCAACCGTACTCGCGCGCTTCCAAGCCTTCGATGCGACGCAGACGGGCGGCGTGAGCGTTGCATCCGCGCAAATTGACGGCAGAGCGCCCGACAACATCATCGCCGGCTCCGGCGCCGGCACGACCGATCGAGTTCGCATCTTCAGCAGCGAGCTGCCGGCCGTCGGCACGGCACCGGCAACGTTCGCAAGTTTCGCACCCTACGGAAGCGATTCGTCGGGCGTCAATCTCGCCGCCGGATTCGTCGACTTCCTGACCGGGCGCAACAGCATCGTAACGGCGCCCGGAACGGGCGCCCAGGTCAAGGTGTTCTCGTACTCGCTGATGACGCGGATCGGCGATGCGCCGGCGTGGCCGAACAATCCGGGCATCCCGCATATGGACGCCTCGTTCGCGCCTTTCGGCCCAAGTTATCGCGGCCCGATTTCGATCGCTACCGGGTGGCTGGCGGGCTCGTACGGCGGCGCCGAAGCGATCGCTGCCGGACAGCTCTCCGGTGCGGGAGCGGTGAAGCTGTTCTCGACCGGAACGGCACTCCAAGGCAACCCGCTGATGTACTTGCGCAGCGCGATGGCCCATGAAATGGTCTCCAACTTCAGCGAGATCGCGTCGTTCAAACCATTCGCCGGCGCATCGAGCGTTCGCGTTGCGACGACGTCGACCACGATCGGTGCCGATTTGCTTGCCAGCGGCGCGAGCGGCGGCACGGTGCAAATCGAGAAGTTCCGCTTCGCGCGCTCGAGCCCGCAAGCACGGGCGCTCACCGCGGCGCGCATTCACGCGATCTCGTCGGGAACGGGGACGATTCCGGCGACGCTCGGCGGCGACTAAGCCGAGAGTCCCGAGAAGATTCGATCCTCGCTGAACGGCAGAGCGGTAAAACGCACGCCGGTCGCCGCCTTGAGCGCGTTGCCGATCGCCGGGGCGACCGGGTTGATCGTGTTTTCCGCGATGGATTTTGAACCGAGCGGCCCGATCGCGTCGAACGTATCGGCGAAGAATACCTCGGTAACCGGAGCGTCGGCAAACGTCGGAATCCGGTAGTTTCGCAGCGTCGGATTGATCACGGCGCCGGCGTCGTTATAGACCATTTTCTCCTGGAGGGCATAGCCGATGCCTTGCACGACTCCGCCGATGACCTGCCCACGCAATTGGTTGGGGTTCATCACCACGCCCGCGTCGACCGCCTCCACGCTGTGCAGGAGATGAATCTCTCCCGTGACGCGATGCACCGCTAGGCGCACGCCATACGCCATGAACGACACGGTGCGAGGCGATCCATACGATTTACGAAAGCAGGCGAGTCGTTCGCCTTCTGCTCGCGCCGCGGCGTAAAGCTCGGGCAGCAAAACGCGCTGCGCGCCACAGAGGACGGCGTCGCTTTCGAGGCGGCATTGGCTGGCCGGCGTCTGGGTCGTTCGGGCCGCGAATGCAAGCATTTTCTCGCGCAACGCAACTGCGGCGTTTTCTACCGCTTTCGCGGGCACCATCATGCCGACGCTGGCGAACGTGCCGCTGTCGTACGGCGTCTTATCGGTATCGGCGTTGAGGAACGTCACGCGAGCGGTCGGGCAGCCCATGACTTGCGCGACGATCTGCTGCTGAACGGTAACGAGACCGTTTCCGATCTCGACCGAACCAACCGTAAAGTGGTAGCCCCCGTCGGGTAGCAGTGCCACTTCGGAACCCGACCGCTGCTCGGTCGGCGGAACGCAGTCGAGCATCGATAGCGCGATCCCGCTGCCTTCCAGCCAGCCGTCGCCTGGGGGCTTCGGCAAGCCGCGACCGCTCGCCAACGCTTTTTCAACGTCGTTGATGCATTGATCCAGCCCGTAACTGCCCATCGTGAGGTCGGAGATCTCGCTAATCGCCGATTCCATCTTGTCGTTGGGGCCGATAACGTTCTTCCGGCGCATCTCGATCGGGGAGACGTTGAGGAGAGCTCCCAGCTCGTCGAGCGCCGATTCCATCGCGAACGTCGGCTGGCCGGTGCCGTAGCCGCGAAACCCGCCACCGCAATGGAGATTGGTGTAGACCGCGTAACCGTCGCCCTTTTTATTGGGGCACTTGTAGAGAGCCCACGGACCGGACATACCGTTTGCTAGCGTCTCGCCGCCGTGATTTCCGTAGGCACCGGTGTTGGAAACCATTCGGTATTGTATGGCGGTCAGCGTCCCGTCTTTTTTTGCGCCGAGTTTGACGTGCGTCTTCATTGGATGCCGCGTCGTCGCGCCGATGAACTGCTCCTCGCGCGTGAACTCCCACTTCACCGGGCGCCCGGTTTTGATCGTCGCCAAAAGCGGCAAATCTTCGCTCATCATGTCTTGCTTGCCGCCGAAGCCGCCGCCAACGCGTTCGGTGAAGACGTGGAGATCGGCCGGGACGATGCCGAAGAGATAGCACAGCTTGCCTTTGACGATGAACGGGCCTTGCACGCTGGTGCGCACGTGCAGCCGGCCGTCTTCGGAGCGCCAAGCAATCGACTGCATCGTCTCGAGGTGGACGTGCTGCTGACGCGGCGCGTCGTAGCTTCCTTCGTAGATCGCATCGGCTTGGGCGAAACCTTCGGCGACGTTGCCGACTTCGCCGTGAAGCTCGAGAAAGATGTTTCTGTCGGGATGGAGGATGTGCGAATCGCCGCCTTTGTCGTGCAAGACCGGAGCCCCAGGTTCCATGGCTTCTTCGGGGTCGAAGACGCTCGCAAGGATCGCGTACTCGACTTTGAGACGCCTGCAGCCTTCTTCGGCGGCCGCTTCGTCTTCGGCGACCACGGCAGCGATGCGCTGCCCGACGAAGCGCGCGACGTTGTCGAGCATGTACGTGTCGTCGGGGTCGACCCGGTTATCTTCATGGATTGCCGTCGAGTAGAGCCGGCGCGGCACGTCTTCCCATGTGAAAACGCCCACGACCCCCGGCACGGCCAAGGCTTCGGTGCGGTCTATAGATAGAATTTTGGCATGCGCGTGCGGCGATCGCAGTACCTTGAGGTGCAAGAGACCCGCCATCGGCGGGATGTCGCTCGTGTATCGCGCATGCCCGGTGACGATCGCTTCGGCAAATGGATTCGGAGTGCTCGCGCCCCCGGAAGCTCCGGCCGCGTCCGGCGCGACGTTCTTGACGCCGGCGAATGCGTCCCTAATCGAACCGTAGCCGGTGCAACGGCACAGATTTCCCTTGAGCGCGCGCGGAAGGTCTTTTTTCTGTTCGTCGCTGAGCGAGGCTGCGGTCATGATCATTCCTGCCGCACAGTAGCCGCACTGGAAACTTTGAGCATCGAGAAACGCGCGCTGCATCGGGTGCAGCTCGCCGTCGTTCGCCAGGCCCTCGATCGTCGTAATCTCTTTGCCTTCGGCGCGAAAGGCGGGATACAGACAGCTATGCACGGGCTTCGCGTCGACCCACACGGTGCACGCGCCGCAGTCGCCGGCG
>JBEKRW010000219.1:0-4594 GCA_049517595.1 Candidatus Cybelea sp.
ACGTCGCGCTCAAAGCAAAGCTCGAGGTCGTCCCCGCGCTGCCGGAATATCAGATCCAGCGCCGTTTCGACTACTTCGCCGAAAAGAACGCGGGCGTTGAGTATCGCTCGTTTTTGGGCGCGGGCTCGTATCGCCATTACGCGCCGCCGGCCATTGCGGCGCTCGCGATGCGCGGCGAATTTCTCACCGCCTACACGCCCTATCAGGCCGAAGTATCGCAAGGGTATCTCGAGGCGATCTACGAGTGGCAAACCTATATCTGCCTGCTGACCGGCATGGACATCGCCAACGCTTCGGTTTACGACGGCGCGACGGCGCTTGCCGAAGCCGCGATCATGGCGCTCGGCGCGACGGGCCGCCATAAGATCCTCGTCTCGCGCGCGATCCATCCGAACTACCGAGGTGTCCTGCGCACCTATTGCGACGGGCTCGACGTGACCGTCGACGAGATTCCGTTCGACGAAAACGGAACGACCGACCTCGCCGCGCTCGCGCGCGCGCTCGAAAGCAGCGAGTACGCCGCCGTCGCACTCCAATCTCCGAACTTCTTCGGTAACGCCGATACGCTGGCGCCCGCAGCGCTCGACGCCGTCAAGCGCAGCGGCACGATTCCGATCGCGGTCGTGGCCGAAGCGCTCTCGCTCGCAGCATTTGCGCCGCCGTCTTCCTGGGGCGCGCAGATCGTCGCCGGCGAAGCGCAGAGCTTCGGTGTCGCCCAGGCCTACGGCGGCCCGTACGCCGGCTTCATCGCCTCGACGAAGGAGCACTTGCGCCGCATTCCAGGGCGGCTCGTCGGTAAGACCGTCGACAACGCCGGCCGCACGGCGTACGTGCTGACGCTGCAGGCGCGCGAGCAGCACATCCGGCGCGAACGTGCGACCTCCAATATCTGCACGAATCAGGCGCACTGCGCGCTGATCGCCACGATCTACCTCGCCTTGATGGGGAAGACCGGCCTGCGCGATGCTGCCGCGCTCAATCTTGCGCGGTCGCGCGAGTTGGCCAGCGCGGTCGCTAATGTGGACGGCGTGAAAATAAAGTACGCGGCGCCCTTCTTCAACGAGTTCGTCGTCGATGTCGGCGCGCCGGCCGCAAGCGTTCTGTCGTCGCTGCAGGGGCTCGGCATTCTCGGCGGCGTGGATCTCGGCCGTTGGTATCCGGAGCTGGAGCCCTGCATTCTGATGACCGCCACGGAGCTTACAACCACCGGCGACATCGCCGCACTCGCCGCCGCGCTCGATGGAGCGATCAATGTCCACGCCCACATCTAAAGCGCACGAGCCCCTGATCTTCGAGCTCGGCCAAGAGGGGCGCGCGAACCGTTACCTTGAGGAAGGCAAGCCGCTCAAAGCGTTTCTTCCGGAGTCGGTGCTGCGCGACGACCTTCCGCTGCCCGACAATAGCGAACTCGACGTCGTTCGCCACTACACGCGCCTTTCGCAGCGCACCTTCGGCATCGACCTCGGCTTCTATCCGCTGGGTTCGTGCACGATGAAGTACAATCCGCGCGTCAACGATGCGATCGCGTCGCGGCCCGAGTTCGCGCAACTGCATCCGTACACGCCCGACGATCTCGCGCAGGGTGCGTTGCAGGTGATGTACGAGCTGGAGCGTTCGCTCAGCTCGCTCTTCGGCATGGCCGCCTTTTCGCTCAACCCGTCGGCTGGCGCCCACGCCGAGCTGGGCGCGTTGCTGATCGCCAAGAAATACTTCAAAGAGCGCGGCGAAACCCAGCGCGACAAGGTGATCGTGCCCGACACGGCCCATGGCACCAACCCCGCCTCCGCGGCGATGTGCGGATTCAAAGTGATTTCATTGCCGAGCAGCGAGCGCGGCCGCGTCGGGGTCGAAGAGATCCGCGCGATCCTCGGGCCCGATACAGCGGTCTGCATGATGACCAATCCGAACACGCTCGGGCTCTTCGAAGACGAGATTGCTCGCATTGCCGCCGCAGTTCACGAGGCCGGCGGCCTGATGTACTACGACGGAGCCAACGCCAACGCGATCATGGGTTACGCGCGCCCTGGCGACATGGGCTTCGATCTGATGCACCTTAACACGCACAAGACGTTTACCATTCCGCACGGCGGTGGCGGTGCCGGCCACGGCCCGCTCGGCGTGGCCGCGCATCTCGTTGAGTACTTGCCGACGCCGGTCGTCGTCGCGTCGCCGCAGCTCACATTCTCTCTAGACTTCGGCCGGCCCAAATCGATTGGGCCGATGCGCTCGTTCTGGTCGAACTTCGCGCATGCCGTCCGCGCGCTCGCGTACCTCTACGCCAACGGAGCTGAGGGGCTCAAGCGCGTCTCGCAGCTCGCGGTGCTCAACGCAAACTACCTGCGCGTCAATATCGCGGAGTTTCTCGAAACTCCGTACGAAGAGGTCTGCCGTCACGAGTTCGTCGCCTCCGCGCAAGCGCTCAAACGCGATCACGGCGTGCGCGCACTCGATCTTGCAAAAGCGCTCCTCGATTACGGCTACATGGCGCCGACGATCTACTTTCCGCTCATCGTCCCGGAGTGCTTGATGATCGAGCCGACCGAAACGGAGTCAAAGGAAACCCTCGACGGCTTCATTGCAGCGTTGCGCGAGATCGTCGAGCAAGCGAAGAGTAACCCGCAGGCACTGTTCGATGCGCCGGTTACCACCGTTGTCGGGCGCGTCGACGAAACCCGCGCCGCCCGTCAGCCCGACCTACGCTGGTTGCCCCCTTCCCTTACCGAGCAAAAAGAGTTAACCTGAGGGGCGGACCCTAGGCTGGCGCGGCTTTCGAGCTGCTGAGAGGAGCCTCGCTCATGGCGTTTCGATTCAAAGACCTCATGATCACCGTGCTCGGCGAAGGAGCCAACCCTGCGACCGGCGCTGACTGCTGCTTGGGCGGCACCTTTCTCTGCGGCGCCACCGATTGTCAGGGCACTGGAATCTGCAGAGGGACCCCCGCTCACTGTTTGGTCGGGACCGGCCCCGGCACGGGCGGTTTTTGTGAAGGTACCGGAGTCTGCAGAGCCACTCCCATAGGCTGCGTTCCCACCTACCATGGCGCCCTGTTGGGGCCGACTTGTTGCTTCATGTGGACTGCGATCTGCTCAGGGGGGGGTACGAATAGGATGCAACCTTCTGGAAACGTAGCCGACCAGCTCGGCGAGCTAAAAGCGCAGCTGCAGCAGGCCGTCGCCGAGATCGAGGACCTCGAGAAAGGGCTGAAGGAAAGCGCTCAGCCGCGAACCGTCGCTGAGATTGAAGACCTTGAGGATAAGCTCCAAGCAGCTATGGCAGAGTTGAAGAAGCGGAAGTCAGAACTCCAGAAAGATTAGCCCGTTTCAAGCCTTACGGAAGCGCGCCTAAGGGCCAATCGCGCCTATGAGTTGGTCTTGCTCGACCGGCTTTCTTCCGCCGACCGCCAACTGTTGGCTAGGCTTGAGAATCTCACCGATTGTTACGGTATTCTTCGGCCAAAAGACGCCCGTCGCAGCATAAAATCCGTTTCGCGCGATACGGCGCTTCTGTTGTTTACCTTGCAGAATGGATCGCCGTTGCCCCAGTATGTAGTTGAATCACTGGGCAAGCAGTGCGAATCCGTGATCGGTCAAATGGTCTTAGACGAGGTTCTCGAGATTGAAGTCAACGGGGAGTTCGTCTCCGGTCCCGCGGCCTGCGAGGTTTTCCTCGGGGAGCGGGCGCCTACGGGGCACGAGACTCTTCCGGCCATACTTTCTCACGATGCGATCGAATATGCCGACGCGCTCGGCATTGTGGATCCGGCCGTGTTATCGGCGAGACTTTACACGTACAACCGCGTTCCGGCATCGCGGCGTTGGCGACGCCTGTTTCCCAACGAGGAGTCCGTTGAGGCTTACTTAGGCACTCGCGAGAAGGCCACGGTCGAAAAGCTGGAGAGGCGCTGGCTCCGCTTGTCGCCTCAAACCGCCACCGGGTGGTTCGCATGGCAGTCGCTTCAAGCAACGCACGCGCGAGGCCCGGCGCCGATCTTCAAACTGTATGTCAGTCCGGCGTGCGATGAGGCGCGCACCGCCTTTCAAATCATTGCCGAAGTTGTTGCCGACTCGGCCGCTTTTTATTGGAAGGCAGGAAACAGTCTCTACGGCTTGCTCCGGCCCGATAAGATCGTTGTGTATTTTTTTGAGTTCGCCGAACTGCAAGCGACGGCCGCGCGACTGTTGGAAAAGCTCGATGGTTGCGCAGCTCAAGGAGTTCCGTTCACCGCGGGGGTCGATGCCGGCGGATTGCTCTCTTGGGGAATCGACCCATCGCCGGAAGATATCCCCCAACAGCCAGAAAGCTGGCGCATACGATTGTGCAATCTGCTTGGAGCCGCGCTCGTGCTCGCAAAAACTACCGAACACGACGGAGTTTCGACGATACGTTTTGCCAAGGAACGGCTGCGTATGGAAGGCGTCGATCCCCGCACCTGGGCGCCGACCAGCTTGCTAGCCTGGGGCACCGCGCCCCAAACGTAGCACGATGGCCATCACGAATCCCTTTGTGTTGCCGGCCGGCGTTACGTTCCAGGCCGCCGCCGAACTCTCCGAACGCGCCCGGCGTGACATCGGAGCGCAGGACGGTGATGTCGTTC